>JANMCD010000104.1:0-5815 GCA_031360905.1 Novosphingobium sp. | reverse complement strand
CAGGCGTTGCAGGGGCTGACCCGGAACTGGGTTGCGGGCCACCGCCAGCTGATCACCTTGATGGACCGCACGACCATCGGCATTGCCGTCTATGTCGCTTTTTCCGGGGCAGTCGAACAGGGCATCTGGAGCCGCGTCGATCTCGCCGCCTGGGCAGGTTTGCTGCTGGGCTGCGCACTCCTGCTGTTGTTCGGCTATGGCGGATCGTGGCTCTTGGGCAAAGCTCTGAACCTGCCGCGCGGCGACCGGATTTCATTACTGTTCGCCGGCGCGCAGAAGAGCGTCGCGATGGGCGCGCCGCTGGCCACCGTGCTGTTCCCGCCGGCGCTGGCGGGTATCGTGCTGCTGCCGCTGCTGGTGTACCATCTGGCGCAGATGCTGGTGGCGGCGCCGATTGCGGCGCGATTGGGGGAGGGGGGGAGCTAGATCGAACTGGCGGATTTGGGTGGGGTGCGGACAGGCAGGTTTTCGGAGCGCAATGCTCTAAGACGCCATTCGTTCATCCTTATAATGTGAGAAATCGGAGTGCCTACGCCGTCGCGAGAGGGCTCATCAGAGCAGCTGCAACAAGATTCCTGTCACCTGATCTCCAAGCATCGATAAGCTGCTGGCCCTTGGGCGATATGTTGATTGCATAGGTAACAAGCTGCCATGCATTATTGGCTTTCTGCTCCACCATGGCCAGATTGGCTGCGATCAGCCGTGAGTAGTGCAAGAGGCCATCGCCCGAGACAACGAGATAGTCCTTTGGACACATGGATAAGAACATTAGACGATCAATTGCCTCTCTATCGAAGGCTGCGCCCAAGGCGACCAAAATGCCCTTCCATGCATACAGTGCTTCTTTATGGATCGTTCCACGGTGGTGAAGCGCGTGGCAATTCGGGCACAACGCGATCAAATTTGTAAGCTCGTTGCCACCCCCCTCCGACACTTCGGTAAGGTGGTGGAGATCAATGGCTAAAATCGTGCGACATGTAGGAACGCCGCAGCGATAGCCCGCTTCGATAAGAACCTGTCGTTTGGTGTCTTCTGGAATCGCTTTTCGCGGCGCCAACGTACTTCTCCCTCCGCAGGTCTTACGTTCAAACATTACGACGCTTAGACGCCCATCCTGCATCCAACCGCCAGCCACAACGAAAAATCAAGCCCCGACGGAGATTTAATGCAACCCTATCGCCCATAACGTTGCTGCGTCCGCTTTCGCGCTCAATCCCGAACGACGCCAACGTCCGAAAAGTTGTCGCAAGCTGCCACATCTCCCCTACTTCGGCTGATAGGTCTGCTCCACCCCCGGGAATGCCCGCGAGCGCACCTCTTCGGCATAGCGCGCTGCCGCGCCGGAAATCGTCTCGGCGATCTCCTCGTAGCGCTTCACGAACTTTGGCACGCGCTCGAACATGCCGAGCATGTCCTCGGTCACCAGCACCTGGCCGTCGCACTGCGCCGACGCGCCGATGCCGATGGTCGGGCAGGCAACGGCTTGTGTCACTTCCACCGCGACCGGCTCGACCACCCCCTCGATGACGATCGCGAAGGCCCCCGCCGCGTCCAGCGCTTTCGCATCGGCGAGGATCTTGGCGGCTTCCGCCGCGCCGCGCCCGCGCGCGTTGTAACCGCCGAGCTGGTTGACCGCCTGCGGAGTGAGGCCGACGTGGCCCATCACCGGAATGCCGCGCTGCGACAGGAAAGCGACGGTCTCGGCCATCGCCTCGCCGCCTTCCAGCTTCACCCCCGCGCAGCCGGTCTCCTTGAGCAGCCGGGCGGCGTTGGCGAAGGCCTGTTGCGGCGAGCCCTCGTAAGAACCGAACGGCATGTCGACCAGCACCGCCGCATGATAGCTGCCGCGCACCACCGCCGCGCCATGTGCCGCCATCATCTCCAGGGTCACCGGCAAGCTCGACGGCAGGCCGTAGATTACCTGGCCAAGGCTGTCGCCGACCAGCAGCAGATCGCAATGGGCATCGAGCAGCTGAGCCTGCCGCGCGGTATAGGCGGTGAGCATGACGATCGGCTCGGCGGTCACCCCGTCCACTTTGCGCCCCCGGAGCGCTGGGATGGTGAGGCGGCGCATCGGCGACGGGGTCGGGTGGGCGCGGCTGGTCGATGTGTCGAGCTGGAAGGTTGTGGACATGAAACTCTTTTAGCCGCTCCTTTTAAACTGGGGAAGGGCGGGTGTTGGTGCTTGCCAATCAGGGACATGCCGCTAGCTTCCAGCGCTTCTGAAGCGCAAGGTTTGGGGAGCACCGCATGTTCGGCCGGGTAAAATCGCTCGATGCCATTCTGGCGACGGCGGAAAAGAAATCGCTGCCCCGCACACTCGGCGCCTTCCAGCTGACCATGCTCGGGGTCGGTGCGATTATCGGCACCGGCATTTTCGTGCTGACGGCAGAGGCCACGCAGAAGGCGGGGCCGGGCATGTTGCTAAGCTTCGTTATTGCTGGTGCGGTCTGCGCGGTGGCGGCATTGTGCTATTCCGAGATGTCCTCGATGATCCCGGTTTCGGGATCGGCTTATACCTACAGCTACGCGGTGATGGGTGAAATGCTGGCCTGGATGGTCGGCTGGGCGCTGGTGCTGGAGTATGCGGTTGCGGCGGGCGCGGTAGCGGTCGGCTGGTCGGGCTATTTTGTCGGGCTGCTGCGGGAATTTCTGGGCATAGACCTGGGCACTGCCTATACGCTGGGACCGATCGACGGAGGCATCTTCAATGTCCCGGCGTTCCTCATCGCCCTGTTGGTCACCTGGCTGCTGGTGATCGGAACGCGCGAAAGCGCTTTCGTCAATGCCGTCCTTGTCATGGTGAAGATCTCCGCCCTGACGCTGTTCCTGGTCCTTGCCCTGCCGGTGATGAAGGCCGAGAATTTCCAGCCATTCGCCCCGCTCGGTTTCGGCGGTATCGGCGCGGCGGCGGCTTCCATCTTCTTTGCTTATGTCGGCTTTGATGCCGTCTCGACCGCGGCGGAGGAAACCAAGAATCCACAGCGCAACATGCCGATCGGTTTGATCGGCAGCCTTGGTATCTGCACGGTCTTCTACCTGTTGGTGGCCTCCGGCGTGATCGGCAGTGTCGGCGCGCAGCCGCTGCTCGATTCCGCTGGAGCCGGCATTGCGCCGGGCACCAAGGAGCTGACGGCTGCCTGCGCCGCGCAGGTCACCGAAGTGGTGGTCTGTTCCAAGGAGGCGCTGGCCTGGACGCTGCGGACCATCGGCGAACAGCAGGGGTCGGATCTTATCCGTCAGGCGGGCAATCTCGTCGGCCTCGCCGCTGGTCTGGCGCTGCCTTCGGTGGTGCTGATGATGATGTTTGGTCAGACGCGCATCTTTTTTGTCATGAGCCGCGACGGGCTGCTCCCGGAAGTTCTGAGCAAGGTTCACCCGAAATACCAGACGCCCTATGTGGTGACGATCATTACCGGCATTGTCGTGGCGTTTTTCGCTGCGCTGTTTCCAGTGGGTGCGCTCGCGGATATTTCCAATTCGGGCACGCTGTTCGCCTTCGCCATGGTGGCCATCGCCGTCATGGTGCTGCGGCGGACCGATCCCGCGCGCCACCGGCCGTTCCGCACACCGGCTATCGCCGTGGTCGCGCCGCTGGCGATACTCGGCTGCATCTATCTGTTTTTCAGCCTGTCCGCCTACACGCTGGGACTGTTCGCTGCCTGGGCGGCGATCGGGCTGGCGGTGTATTTCCTTTACAGCCGCGGCCACAGCCATGTCGGGCGCGGGATTGTCGAGGTGCATGAGGACGATCCCGGCATTCCGCCGCAGCCGGTGGCGCCGCTGCCGGGCGGCATCAAGCTCGACTGATCGCAAGTCCGCGGCCGGCGATCCGGCCGCGGATTTACGCCACTGGGATCAGAGGTGGGTTTGGACGTGGGTATCAACCGCCTCTTTGCGCACATTCATTCCCAGCGCCATCTTCGCGGCGCCCAGCATGCCAATTTCCGCCTTCGACCAGATGGTGGCATCGCCCAGCTTCATGTGCAGCATCAGCAGATCGGGATCGTTCTTGCCGCCAGGGAACCACGCCTCGGCCAGTTTTGACCACTCCTTGTCCTTGCGCTCCCGGCTGGTTTCTTCGCTGAGCAGGCCGTGGAAGCGGGCGAAGGTGTCATGGCCTTTGCTGGTGAAGGTGGCGGTCGCCGGGCCCATCGGGGCGAGGTGGCTACTGCGGGAGACGAAGAACCAGATTTCGTGATTGGCGTCGCGGTCGAGCTGGGCGGTCATCGGCGCGGCGCTGTCGGGATCGGCGTCGAGCTGGAGCATGATGAAGGGCGATTCCGCCATGGCCTTCCAGAATTTATCGCGCATTTCGGCGGGGTCGGCTTTTTGGGTACGCATCGGTGATCTCCTGTGGGGATAGGGAGGAAACACAGGGGCGAGGCGCATGTTCCATGGCGGCTTGCGAATCGATTTCTTTGAGAACATAAGAAGAACATGAATGCGATTCCCCAGACTGCCTTCAACCGCGCCGTTGACCGCCGCGCTGCCGAATGGCGTCCGGGGTTGATCCAGGCCGGCCTCTGCCATGGCGAGGTGTTCGCCTCTTCGCACGAGGGGGCGGGGGCGGCGCTGGCGTTGGCGTTGGCGCTCGACCGGATGCAGGGCGGCGCCCCCGATCCGCTCGGCGCGGCGTCCGCCGAGCGCCCGTGGCTGTGGGTGCAGGACACTGCCGCGCTGCGCCTGACCGGCCGGCCCTATCGTCCCGGCCTGCCGCTGCCGCTGCGCCACCGCCTGATCCATGTCGCGGCAAAGACGCCCGAGGATGCGTTGTTCGCGCTGGAAGAGGGCATGCGTTGCCGCGAGCTTGCCTTCGTCATCGGCGAGCTGGCGGGCAATCCCAAGGCGCTCTCCTTCACCGCCTCGCGCCGGCTCAGCCTTGCAGCGGAGAGGCACGGTGTGCCGTTGTGGCTGGTGCGTCTGGATGCGCAGCGCGATCTCGGCTCGGCGCGGCTGCGCTGGGAGGCGCGCTCCGCCCCGTCGCCGCCGCCGCGCTGGAACCCGCAAGCGCCCGGTATTGCATCATGGCAAGCGGAACTGTTCCGCGCCCGCAGCCACCCTCCCGGAGAATGGATATTGCGCGATGACGCAGGTCACCTCACTGCCGCCGCGCCGCATTCTGGCGATCTGGCTGGCGCGGCTGGCAATCGACCGCTGGTGCCAGGAAACCTTGGCGCGTGAAGGTTGCGCGCCGGGCGAGGGGTTGGACGCTGCTCCGCTCGCCCTGATCGCCGAAACCGCGCATGGCCCGCGCATCGCCGCAGCCAATGCCGCCGCGCTTGAGGCCGGCGCGCGGCCTGGCATGATGCTCGCCGATGCCCGCGCGCTGTGCCCCGGGCTGGCGGTAGCGCCGTCCGATCCGGCGGGCGACCTCGCCTTTCTCGAACGCCTGGCGCTGTGGGCGCAGCGCTGGGGCCCGTGGAGCGCGCTCGATCCGCCCGACGGGCTGCTCGTCGATGTCACTGGGGTGGGCCATCTGTTCGGCGGCGAGGCTGCGCTGCTGGCCGATGCACGGGCGCGGCTGAGCGCGCGCGGGCTGGCGGCGCGGCTAGCCATCGCGCCAACCGCCGGCGCGGCTTGGGGGCTGGCGCATCACGGGCCGGAATCCGCGATTCTGGGGGCAGAGGACGATGCCGCCGCCTGCCTCGCCGCGCTTCCCGTCGCCGCGCTGCGGCTCGACGACGATATCCTGCTGCTGCTCCGCCGGCTCGGGCTCAAGCGGATCGGCGATCTCGGCGGCATCGCCCGCGAGGCGCTGGCCCGCCGCTTCCGCACCCGCCGCGCGCCCGCCGCCAATCCGCTGATCCGCCTC
>JANMCD010000101.1:0-3728 GCA_031360905.1 Novosphingobium sp. | reverse complement strand
CGCGGTTACGCGCTTCCTCGACCTGGCAATTTCGGTGAGCGACGACGGCCACTACGCCAGCGGCTGGTTTATCGACGAAAGCCAGACCGTGTCGCTCAATCTCCGCTCGGGCGTGCTAACGTCGGGTGGCCGCGAACTGCCACTGGTCAAGGGCGACGCCGCGGCATTCGAGGGCGAACTATATCTGCGGGCGGAGCGCTTTGCCGATCTGTTTCCGCTGACGCTCACCGTCGATCTGCGCGCGCAGGCGGTGACAGTGAAGACCCGCGTGCCCTTCCCCTTCGAGCAGCGCATCTCCCGAGAGCAGCAGCGCCAGCAACTCGGCACAATTGGTCGCAAGCGGGACCAGCCGCGCTGGCCGCGCGAGCCGACGCCGTGGCGGGCGCTGTCGTTCCCGCTGGCCGATGCCGAACTGCGGGCGGTCACCGACCGGACCTATGGCAGCCGCCTCGAGGGCGACCTGCGCCTCGCCGGCGACCTCGCCTTCATGACGGCGCGGCTGTTTGCCGGCGGCACCACGCGCGACGGGTTGACCGGCGCGCGGGTGGAACTCGGCCGCCGCGATCCCGATGCCGGGCTGCTGGGTCCGCTAAAGGCCACGGAATTTCAGCTCGGCGATGTCACCACCCTCGCCCTGCCGATCGGCTTGCGCGGCACCAGCGGCCGGGGCGCATTCGTCACCAACGCCCCGCTCGAACACGCCTCGGTGTTCGACATGATCGACCTCTACGGCGATCTGCCGGACGGCTATGAAGTCGAACTCTACCGCAACAACATCCTGATCGGATCAACCCGCCAGCCAGTCAACGGGCAATACCAGTTCCGCAAGGTCGCGGTCGATTACGGGCTCAACGTTTTCCGCATGGTGTTCTACGGCCCGCAGGGGCAGCGCCGCGAGGACGTGCGCAGCATCAGCGTCGGTGACGGCCGGCTAAGTCCGGGACAGCTCGTCTATTCCTTCGGAGCCGCTCAAAAAGACACCAATCTGCTAGATGTCCACGGCCCGGGTTTCACCCCGCCGTTCGAATATGGCGCCTGGCGCAGCAGTGCGCTGGTCGAATACGGGCTGACCCGACAATTGACCGCAGCACTCGGGGGCGCTTGGTTCGATGGCCGCTTCGGCAAGCGCTGGATGGCGACCGCGGGGCTGCGAACGGGGCTGGCTGGCACCGCACTGAAGCTCGATCTTGGATTGCAGAGCGGCGGCGGCAAGGCGGTGGAATTCGGCGTGGGTGGCAAACTGTTCGGGCTGAGCTATGCGCTGACCCATGCCGAATACCGCGGACGCTTCACTGACGAACTGCAATCCTTCACCGGCGATGTGCTGCGGCGGTCGACCGGGTTCAACATCAATACGACGCTCGACCTCGGCGGCGACAAGCGTCCGCTGTTGTTTCCGATTTACGGGCAGTTCCGCCGGGTCGAATTTGCCGACGGCCGCAAGCAGACCGACGCCGCGTTGCGCGGATCTCTGCCGGTCGGAGGCTTGCTGTTCTCGAACACCCTCAATTACGCCAGCAATTCGGCGCCCGGATTCGGCGCTAACTCGCAGCTGATCGGCAGCTTCGATCTGGCGACCTTGCGCGGCTCGCGCCTGCAACTGCGCGCCTCGGCCGATTATGCGATTCTCCCGCAGCCGAGCCTGCGCGGCGGCATGCTGCAAGCCGATTATGCGCTGGACGAGCGCACGCTGGTGCGGGCTTCGGTAGGCCATACGCTGGAGGATTCGCAGACACGCTTCGGCTTGTCGGCAGTGCGCCGCTTCGGCCAGTTCACGCTCGCGTTCGACGGAACATACGGCGTGCCCGACGCAAGCTACAACGCGGCCTTGCGGCTCGGCTTCAGTTTCGGCCGCAACCCGCTATCGGGACGGCTGTTCTTCGCCGAGCCGGGGCTGACCTCGGGGGGTGCCGTCGCGGTGCGCGCGTTTCGCGATACCAACGGCAACCGGCACTTCGATAGCGGCGAGGCTGTTATCCCGGAAGTGGAATTCATCACCAGTTCGCGGCACGGGAAAACCGATGCGAGCGGTTTGGCCTTCATCGGCGCACTTGGCGACGGCAGCCGCTCGAGCATGACCATCGACCTGGAAACCCTCCCCGACATCGCGCTGGCGCCGGTTTCCGAAGGTATCGAGGTCATCCCCCGCGCCGGCCGCGTCCACGCCACCGATTTCGCAATCCAGGAATTGAGCGATATCGAGGGAACCGCGTTTTTCACCGAGGGCGCCGGGTTGGGCCGCGAAGTCTCGGGCCTGGTGCTGGTGCTTGTCGACGCGCAGGGCAAGACCGTCGCGAGGGCCCGGACAGAGGGAGACGGATCCTTCTATTTCGAACAGCTGCATCCCGGCGAATACCTGATCGCCATCGACAAGAACCAGGCGGCCAGCCTCAAGATCCATCTCGCCGAGGCGATCGGGCTGACAATCGGGGCGAAAAGCGCTTGGCTGAAACAGGTGGTGAAAGTCAGCCGGGATTGAGTGCCGGTTGCGGATGGGCGTCTGGACTGCCCTGCCGCACGAGCCGCAGAGCTTCGCCCAACGCTTCGATATCCGCCGCATTGACGTTGAGCGTGATCGCCACCCGCAACCGCGATGTTCCTGCCGGCACGGTCGGCGGACGGATACCGCGCACATCAAAACCCGCACCCTGCAACGCCGACGCCATCGCCATGGTCGCGGCATCCTCACCAATGATCACCGGCAGGATCTGCGATCCGCTGACACTGGCACCGCACGGCCCCAGCACCCGCTCAGCCGTCCGCACCAATTGCCACAGCGCCTCGCGCCGCTCCGGCTGATCGCGAATCACGCCAAGCGACGCGCGCACCGCCGCCGCCATCAGCGGCGATGGAGCAGTCGAGAAAATGAAGCCGCGGCCGCGATTGACAAGGAAATCCGCCACCACCGCCGGTGCGCAGACCAGCGCCCCCTCGCAGCCCAAAGCCTTGCCGCAGGTATGCAGGCTAATGACATTGTCCCGTCCGTCGAGATGGGCGGCCAGCCCCCGTCCGCCGGGTCCGATCACCCCGGTGGCATGCGCCTCGTCGATCAGCAGCACGGCATCGTGGCGATCCGCCACCTGCGCCAGCGCATCGAGCGGCGCGCGGTCGCCGTCCATCGAATAGAGGCTCTCCGCCGCGAGCCAGACCTTGCCCGTACCGCCGCTTTGGCGCCAGACCCGGATCGCGCTTTCGAAGGCAGCGGCGTCATTGTGTGCCGCAGCGACCGCCTCCGCCCGGCCGATCCGCATGCCTTCATGCGCGCTGGCATGGATCAATTCATCATAGACGATGAGATCGCCGCGCTGGGGCAAGGTGGAAAACAGCGCCGAATTGGCGGCGAACCCGCTGGAGAAGAACAGCGCCCGTTCGCAGTGGAAAAAGGCGGCTGCCTCGGCTTCAAGGGCTTCGTGTTCGGGATGATTGCCGCGCAGCAGCCGCGATCCGCCCGAGCCGACCGGCACCCCGCGCGCCAAAGCGTCCCGCACTGCATCAGCAAGTTCGGGCGAACCGGCGAGGCCGAGGAAATCGTTCGAGCTGAAATCAGCCCCCCGGCGTTCGATCAGCGTGCGCCGCCGCGCACCCGCTGACAGCCGCGCGAGTTCGGCTTGCTGGGCGGCGAAGGCCGGGCCGCCTGCCATTATTCCGTCGCGGCCAGCGCCCGCATCGGCTCTTCGCCCTGCATCGCGCTCATGCCGAGCCGGGTGAGCAGTTCCGCGTCGGCGTCG
>JANMCD010000079.1:0-2090 GCA_031360905.1 Novosphingobium sp. | reverse complement strand
CTTGCGCTTTGCCGCGCGCACGACATCGGCAAGTTCGAAAAATTTGCGGCGCGCGTGGGCAAAACATCCAGCCTCCAGCACGGGGCGTGGCTGTCGCGCAGGGGCATAGAGCTCGCCATAGCCGCCATAAGCGTCGGCCTGCAGGATGCCTGCCCAGGATGCGAGATGGGCGCGCGGATGTTCGCCGCGCCGGTCGCGCGAATAGTGGAACAGCGCAGCCGGGGGATCAGCACCGGCGAAGGGGCGATCATCGCGGACATAGACCCACAGCCTGGCAATATCGGTCTTGCCCTTGGCGAGGACCGGCACGGTCGTATCGTCGCCGTGCAATCGTTCGGCGGCCAAAACGTGTGCCTCGATCCGGCGATAGAGCGGTATCAGTGCGGCGGTTGCCGCGCCGACCTGGTCGGCGAGTGTCGAGAGGCTGAGCGGCACGCCCTCGCGAGCGAAACGGTCGGCCTGCCGGTTCAAGGGTTGGTGCTGACCGAACTTCTCGAACAGCAGCATGGCAAGGAAGCCCGGGCCAGCCCAGCCGCGCGGCACGACGTGGAATGGCGCGGGCGGCTGCGTGATCTGCTCGCAATCCCGGCACGAAAACTTCTCGCGCACGGTCTGGACGACCTTCCACTGGCGCGGGATCACTTCCAGCGTCTCGGTGATATCCTCGCCGAGCTTGGAAAGCCGCGTGCTGCCGCAGGCCGGGCAGGAGCAAGGAGACGGGATGACGAGGCGCTCGCGCGGCAGGTGTTCGGGGAACGGCTTCCTGGCGGGGCGCTTACGTTCGAAGGCGGCGATGCCCGTCGTCTTCGCGGCGGCCAGCTCGGCGGCAAGGTCATCTTCACTGGCGCTGGCCTCAAGCTCTTCGAGCTGCAACTCCAGTTGGTCAAGCAGCCGTCGGCTGCGCTCCGAATGGGGGCCGAAGCGCTCGCGGTTCAGCTTGGCGATCTGCAGCTTGAGGTGGGCGATAAGAGCATCGGTTGCCGAGGCCTGGGCTCTTGCGGCGGCAAGCTCGGCGGCCATCGAAACCACCAGCGCCTTCAGCACTTCGATATCGTCCGGCAGGTGCGAAACGGCGGCTTCCATGACCGGAATGAATCAGCATCTGGCCTGCGGCGCAAGGCGAAAATGTGGCTCCTTCGAGGAAAATCTGCGTCCTATCCGGCGCTCGCCGGGCGCCACGAATACTGCGGGTTGCGCCAGTCGATCCCGTCGAGCAGGCAGGCCAGCTGGGCACTGGTCAGCGATACCACGCCGTCCTTGGCCGAGGGCCAGATGAACCGCCCCTTCTCGATCCGCTTGGCGTAAAGCGACATGCCAATCCCGTCATGCCAGATGATCTTGACCAGCGATCCAGCACGCCCCCGGAATACGAATAGATCGCCGCCGTGGGGATCGTGCTTCAAGTGCTGCTGCACCGTCAGCGCCAGCCCCTGCATGCCCTTGCGCATATCGGTGTGGCCCATCGCGATCCACACCCGCGCGCCGGACGGGATCACCGCAGCGCCTTCAATGCCGCTGCAGCAAGGGTCGGTGTCGCCGACGCAAAGATACTCACCCTGCTGCCACGCGCCAGCTCGATGATAATCACCGGCGGTGTGATCCGCGGCGGCACATTATCTCCAGCCACAACAACTGCCTCGGCAAAATCCGGCTCGGCGACCGCCTGTCGAAGCTTGTTGCGCCATGTGTAGATCAACGCCGACGAAACATCATGCCGCCGCGCCACCTCGGCTACGCAGCCTCCCGGCGAAAATGCTTCGGTCAGAATCCGAACTCGATCTTCCTCGCTCCAGCGCCGACGCCGCTCCGGACCCGAAAATACCGTGATCTGACCCATCAACCGCTCCTAAGTGCGCTCATAAGAGCACGCTTAAGACCGGTCCCTCACTGCCTGGACAAGGCGGGACCCGCCGGAGGGTTACGATGCTGGCGACAGTTGCCCAGGCGGTGGAGCTTTCGATGGAACGCTCCCAGTCTTTGGCTAAGCGGCGGCATCGGCCGAGCCATGCGAACGTGCGTTCGACCACCCATCGGCGGGGCAAAAGCTGGAAATCCTTTTGCGGTATCGGAGCGCTTATAGGGGTTCCCGT
>JANMCD010000077.1:0-4114 GCA_031360905.1 Novosphingobium sp. | reverse complement strand
CAAGCAAGCCGGGCGAAACAGCGCTTTCGGTCAGCGCTTCTGGCCGAACAACACGCCGGAGCGCGCATCGACATCGACAAACACCACGCGGCCATCGCGGATGAATTTGAGCCGGTAAGCCATGGCGGTCGGATCGTATTCCGGACCGAGATATTGCATGCCCTTCATCACCGGCAGCACCTGCCGCTCGATCTCCCGCAGACTGCGGACATTGCCGGCGCGCATATCCTTGCGCACCTGACCCTGTTCGCCGGCAGGCTGCGCGAATGCGGTCGCGGCCGGGAGGCCGAGCAGCAGGGATACAAAGAGGGCAAGGGCCAAGGGTTTCATAATGCCGCCATGCCTAGGGGCTCAGGCTTGAACATCGAGTGAATGCGAGGAGTCGCCATGGTTCAGCGAGTTATTTCAATTTCGCGGTGCTGAACGATCAGCAATCGCGCAGTCGGGCTATATAGGCGGCGCGCAATTCGCGGGTCATCGGGCCAGGACGCCCGTCCGCGATCCGCCGTCCAGCGACCTCAACGACGGGCAGCACCAGAATGCCCGCTGCGGAGACCAGCGCTTCGCGTGCAGCGAACAGTTCCTCCGGCGTGAACGGCCGCTCCTCGACCTCCAGCCCCAGTTCGCGCGCAATGGCGATAACGCTGATCCGGGTAACCCCTGGCAGCACGCCATGATCGACCGGATGCGAGACCAGCACGCCGCGCGAGTCGATAATATGGGCGTTCTGGTTAGTCGCCTCGGTGATCACCCCGTTCTCGACCAGCCAGGCGTCGTCCACCCCCGCCGCGCGCGCTTCGGCCTTCATCAGCACCGCATAAAGCAGCTGTGTGGTCTTGGCCGCGCGCAACTGCCAGCGCAGGTCCGGCCGCAGGACGATGCGCAGGCCCTTGTCCGCCCGGGGATCGGCCAGCAGTGCGGCGGGCTGGGTGTAGGCAATGCGGTTGGGCTGGCATGGCGGGCTCGGCACCGCGAAATCGCGGTCGCCGGTGCTGCCTGCGGTGATCTGAAGGTAGACCCGGCCCTCTTCCATCCGGTTGCGGCTTATGAGTTCGGCGAGAACGGCGGGCCAATCGGTATCGTCGGCGATAAGCGCGGTGCTGCACGAATTGGCCAGCCGGGCGGCATGCTGCGGCCAGTTGGCGATCCGCCCACCGATCACTGGAGCCACCTCATAGACGCTTTGACCGAACAGCAACCCGCGGTCGAAAATCGAGATGCTCGCTTCGCTTTCGGGAAGAAAATCGCCGTTAAGCCAGATGGTTCGCATGGAACTCCCTCCCCCGGCGATCCGCGCTTGTCAACGCGCCTTGCGGGCCGCTAGGGCGCGGGCCATGGCGGCAGCACCGATACTCGGCTGGGAGGGCCTCGGCCTGATCCAGGGATCGGGCTGGCTGTTCCAGGATCTTGCTCTCAACATCGGCCCCCGCGACCGGCTGGCGCTGATCGGCCGCAACGGCGCGGGCAAGACAACGCTGCTGCGCCTGATTGCCGGCGAGATCGAAGCCGACCGGGGGAAACGTTCGGTCCAGCCGGGCACGAAAATCGTCATTCTCGAGCAGGATCCGTTCTTCACCGGCTATGCCACGTTGCTGGACTTCGCCCTGCACGGCACCGACGCCCCGCCCCGGCACGAAGTGGAGGCGATTGCCGACCAGCTTGGCATTGACCTCTCGCGCGATGCGACCAGCGCCTCGGGCGGGGAACGCCGACGCGCGGCGCTGGCCCGCGCGCTCGCCTCCCAGCCCGACTTGCTGCTGCTCGACGAGCCGACCAATCACCTCGATCTGGCCGCGATCGACTGGCTGGAAAACTGGCTTTCGCGCTATACCGGCGCCTTCATCGCGATCAGCCACGACCGCACTTTCCTCACTCGGCTGACGCAGGCGACGCTTTGGCTGGATCGCGGCTCGCTGCGCCGCAAGGAAGTCGGATTCGGCGGCTACGAGGCCTGGGAAGACGAGGTTTATGCCAAGGAAGCGCGCTCGGCGGAAAAGCTGGACGCCAGGCTCAAGCTTGAGGCGCATTGGCTGGAGCGCGGGGTCACCGCGCGGCGCAAGCGCAACCAGGGCCGGCTTGCAAAGCTGTATGAAATGCGCGCCCAGCGCGCGGCCATGCTCAACCCCGCCGGCACCGCCAAGCTCAAGCTCGCCAGCGACGATGTGAAGACCAAGGCGGTGATTGTTGCGGATCGGGTGACAAAGCGTTTCGGCGAGCGAGCGATCATCAAGGACTTCACCCTGCGCATCACGCGCGGCGACCGGATCGGCGTGGTCGGCACCAACGGTTCGGGCAAAACCACGCTGCTGAAACTGCTCACCGGCGAGCTGGCGCCCGACGAGGGCACAGTGACGCTGGCAAAGACCCTGCACGGCGTGATGATCGACCAGCAGCGCAGCCTGCTTACCCCAGACAAGCGCGTGCGCGATGTGCTGGCCGAGGGCGGCGACTGGATCGATGTGCGCGGGGTGCGCAAGCACATCCAGGGCTATCTCAAGGACTTCCTGTTCGAGCCCGGCCTGATCGACGCCAAAGTTGGCACGCTGTCCGGCGGCGAGCGTTCGCGGCTGCTTCTGGCGCGTGAGTTTGCCCGGCGTTCGAACCTGCTGGTGCTCGACGAGCCGACCAACGACCTCGATCTCGAAACGCTCGACCTGCTGCAGGAAGTCATCGCCGATTACGACGGAACGGTGCTCATTGTCAGCCACGACCGCGATTTCCTCGACCGGACGGTAACGGTGACCTTGGGGCTGGATGGTTCGGGCCGGGTGGATATCGTCGCGGGGGGCTATGCGGATTGGGAGAAGCAGCGCAAGAAACTCTCTCCCAGCTCGTCTCGGGGCAGGGGACCAAGTGGCGGGACACAACCGACAACAGTCGCCCCACCCTCTCCCCCGCCAGCGCGTAAGGGCAAGCTCACATACAAGGACCAGCGCGATTACGAACTGCTGCCTTTGCGGATCGAGGAACTGGAGGCGGCGATCGCCCGGGATGAGGCCGAGTTGCACGATCCCGCGCTTTACACCCGAGACCCGGCACGTTTCTCGGCGTTAACCGAGACGACCGCCAAGGCCCGGGCAGAAAAAGATGCGGCGGAGGAACGCTGGTTGGAACTGGCGGACTTTGTCGATTAGTAGAGGCCAGCCTTCGAGTCACGCAATAGCAGGAATCAATCCTCCAGAACTGCGTTTCGAAATTACAGAAAATGCAGTTAACTCAGCTTCAGCATGTGTTCCGTAATCAAGTTTTATCTTTGAAATTGATCGGATCAATCTCCTGAAAAAATAGCCCTGAAGAGGATTTCTATAACTATCATAGACTACGACAAGCGCAATGAGCTTTGAAAATTCTTTGCTAAGTGGGGCTGGCAGAGCATCCACGTCAAAAAAAGCTTGATCCCACTGGCCTCGACGGTTCTTCTCGCCCCCTCGAATTCCAAGGAAAATTCTTGGAAGAAAATGAGAGACGAACATACCGCGGACGTAGCATCCACACCCTGCTGACATCATCAGTGCAAGCACGACCCGTCGGACCGATGTTGGAACATCAGCCTCCGCAAGGTCCCTAGCCGTCTGACTTAAATCCGACCACACGCAATCAGCGTGGCGAAAACTGTTCAGCGACCGGCGCAAAAACTCCTCCAACAACCGGATGGCTAGGTATCCGAGCGGGACAATAAGGAAAAGTGCTACGAGTTTCATCCGTCCAGGTCAGTCATATCGTCGAATGGCAAAAGCGGCTCATCAGGGCCAATATCTCTTCGTAAGATATCGGCAACCGCACGTGAGTCGTCAAGCCGCCTTGCGTCCAGTTCCTTTGCCTTCACTCGGTACTCCAAAAATTTTTCTGCAAACGCACCTTTGCGGAAAATGTAGAATACAAACCCGACAAATGCTATAAGCAAAAATACCGAGATATGACCTTCAACCCAATTTCCCACACCTGCAATATCAAACTGGCTTTCTCCGATCACTACAGAAGTTGAAGGCTCTGGCATACAGCCCAATTAGCCAAATTGCACAAAGACGCAACTTCCCCGCTCACAACCGGTAAAACGCCGCCACCCTATCCAGCGCCAAACTCAACACCAGCTTGCCGCTGCGCACCGGCCAGG
>JANMCD010000073.1:0-5429 GCA_031360905.1 Novosphingobium sp. | reverse complement strand
TCGGCGGCCTGTTCGAACTGCATGAACACCAGGTTCCAGATCTCGATGAAGCGGTCGCCGTCCTCGTCGGGCGATCCCGGCGGCCCGCCGGGAATATGCGCGCCGTGGTCGTAGAAGATCTCCGAGCACGGCCCGCATGGCCCGGTGTCGCCCATCGACCAGAAATTGTCGCTGGTCGGAATGCGGATGATCCGCTCTTCCGGCAGCCCGGCGATCTTGCGCCACAGCGCGAAGGCCTCGTCGTCGGTGTGATAGACCGTGGCGGTAAGCTTGTCCGGAGCAAGGCCCCATTCCTTGGTCAGCAGGGTCCAGGCGTGGAGGATCGCCTGCTCCTTGAAATAGTCGCCGAACGAGAAATTCCCCAGCATTTCAAAGAAGGTATGGTGCCGTGCGGTGTAGCCGACATTGTCGAGATCGTTGTGCTTGCCGCCGGCGCGCACGCATTTTTGCGACGAGGTCGCGCGCGGCGTCGCGCGGCTCTCCAGCCCGGTAAACACGTTCTTGAACGGCACCATCCCGGCGTTGACGAACATCAGCGTCGGGTCGTTATACGGCACCAGCGGGGCGGATTGCACGATCTCGTGCCCGGCCCCGCCGAAATAGTCGAGAAAGGACCGGCGGATTTCGTAGGTCAAAGTCATATCCGCGCCGATAGGACAGAGCCGCGAGGGCGGCAAGCGGTGACGCAAGATTCCGCTTGCGACTCGCCGCCAACAGGAACAGCATCGGCATATCCCCTGCGCGCCAGACGCACAGACCCTGCGCCCGGCGCGCCTTCACGCGAGAGGAGGTGGCGATGGGCAGCACCAACCCCAAAGGCACTACAACCGGCGATAAATTCACCCGTGCGGTCGCGCTGGTCGGGCCGGCCGGCACGGGCAAGACCAGCCTGGCCGAAGCGCTGCTCTATGCCAGCGGCGCGATTTCGCGGCAGGGCAGGGTCGAGGCGGGCACCTGCGTCGGCGATGCCAGCCCGGAAGCCCGCGCCCGGCGTGGTTCGACCGAACTCAACCTGATGCATTTCGACTATCTTGGCGATCATTTCGCGCTGATCGACACGCCCGGCGGCACCGGCTTCGCCGCCGACGGCCTCGCCGCGCTGCAATCGGCGGATATGGCGCTGGTCGTGATCGACCCCGCGCCCGAGCGCGCGGTGCTGGCCGAGCCGATGCTGCGCCGGCTGGACGAACTGGGCGTGCCGCACGCAATCTTCGTCAACAAGATTGAAAGCGCGCGCGCCGGTGCGATCCGCGAGCTGATCAGCCAGCTGCAGCCGATGAGCCGCGAACCGCTGGCGCTTCGGCAGATCCCGATCCGCGAGGGTGAGGCGGTGACTGGCTATGTCGATCTCGCGCTGGAGCGCGCCTACCGCTACCGGCCGGGCGCCGAGTCCGAGGTGATTGAAATTCCATCCGAAATTTCCGGTCGGGAAAAGGTGGAGCGCACCCGCCTGCTGGAAACGCTGGCCGATTTCGACGACGCGCTGATGGAAGCGATGTTGATGGACGAGGAGCCTGACCGCACCATGGTGATGTCCGATCTCGCGCTCGACACCGCTGGCAACAAGGTCGTGCCGGTGATCCTCGGCTCGGCGCTGACCGGCGGCGGCATTCGCCGGCTGCTCAAACTGCTGCGCCACGAGGCGCCGGCCCCCGATGCGGCGGCGGAGCGGCTGGGGGTCAACGGCGCCAATGGATCTCCGGGGGGCGGGCTGCATGTGTTCAAGATCGCCAATGGCGGCGCGATGGGCCGGCTGGCGCTTGGCCGGGTGCTCGGTGTGCCGCTGAGCGAAGGCGAGGAACTGGTCGTTTTCAACGAGTCCGCGCGCGCCGGCTCGATCTTCTTCGTTCAGGGCGAAAAAACCGCCAAGCAGGGCGTGGCGGCGCCGGGCGATGTGATTGCCGTCGCCAAGGTCGATTCCGCCAAGAGCGGTTTACTGCTCGGTCGCAACGGGTCGCCAAGCAGCGAGCTTAGCGTCGAATATCCCGCGCGCAATGCGGCGATCGCCATCACCACCAGGGACCGCAAGGACGATGTGAAACTTTCCACCGCGCTTCACCGCCTGTGCGAAGAGGATCCGGCGCTCGTATGGACGCAGGACGAAACCAGCCACGAAACCCTGCTGCACGGGATCAACGACGAGCATCTGCAGGTCGTGCTCACCCGGCTGCAGCGCCGCTACGGGGTCGCGGTGGATAGCCACCCGCCGCGCATCGCCTATCGCGAATCGATCCGCAAACCGGCCACCCAGCGCGGACGGCACAAGAAGCAGTCGGGCGGGCACGGCCAGTACGGCGATGTGATCATCGAGCTGCGCCCGCTGGAGCGCGGCGCCGGCTTCCTGTTCGAGGACCGCATCAGCGGCGGGGTCGTGCCCAAACAGTGGATCCCGGCGGTCGAGATGGGGGTGCGCGATGCTTGCGGAAAAGGCCCGCTGGGCTTCCCGGTCGTCGATGTCGCGGTGACGCTAACCGATGGCTCCTACCATTCGGTCGATAGCTCCGAACTCGCCTTCCGCATCGCCGGGCGCATCGCCATGACGGAAGCGCTGGCGCAGGCCGCACCCTATCTGCTCGAGCCGATTTGCAAGGTGACGGTCGATACGCCCGCCGGCACCGGCTCGAAGGCCGGCTCGGTGCTTTCCAGCCGGCGCGGCCAGATCCTCGGCCTGTCGCCGCATCCCGATTGGGCGCGTTGGGAGCGGGTCGAGGCGCTGTTGCCCGAAGCGGGGCTACAGGGGCTTGACGCCGAACTGCGCTCGCTGAGCCAGGGGCTGGCGATCTACAACGCCAAATTCGATCACCTTGCCGAACTGTCCGGCAAGGAGGCCCAGCAGGTGGTCAATGCGAAGCTGGCGATGGCGTAGGGCGTCGAGGCTCTCGGTCTCGATAAACAGCCGGTCGTAAATCATAAACCAATTCACTTAACTGAAACCCAACACCTGCCGTGCCACCTTCGCGCCCTGCATGTCAGGGAGCCGACCATGGCTTGTGCGATGGAATACCGCGAATTTGCCGAGCAGCAGCTATCCGCTGCGGCGAATGCCGACCTGCCCTTGGTGCGCCAGCGGCATCTCGCCGCGGCCGAGCGCTGGCAGCGCCTCGCTGAAGAGCTGGAACGCTTCCAGATGCCGGCAAGGCCGCTCCAGCGGCAGGATATGTTCTATTGAATCATACGGCTTTCTTACCGAAGGAGCCAGCAAGACGCCCACCCGCCCACAGTCGCTTGATCATGCCGCGAGGAACCGCACAATCGCCGTACTCAGTTCCGGCCGGGTGACCGAGCTCATATGGGTTCCCGGCACCTCGACGTAGCGCCCGTCCGGCAGGGCAGCGGCGAGCGCGGGCGCTGAGCCATTGTCGCGGTCGTCCGCCCCGCAGACCACCAGCGTGGGCATGGTGACAGCGCTCAGCAACTCGGCGGGCGTATCGTCGACCGAACCAAGCAGCAACCGCGCAGCGACGCGATCGACCTTCATGGTTTTCATGAATTGCTGAGCAAAGTAATCCGGATCGCCCCGCTTGATCGCGTCGAACCGGTCGATAGCGTCCACAAAAAAAACGCTGCGCTGCGCCCATCCCTCCAGCCCCTCCAGCCCCATGCCGCCGAGCACCAGGCGGCGCGGCGTCAGCCCTGCCAGCACCGATCGCACCGCGGTGCGTGCACCGAGCGAAAAGCCGCCGAGATCGTAATCCGTCAGCCCCAGGCCGCTGACCAGCGCCAGCATATCCTTGACCAGCACATCATGCGGATAGGCCGCTGGATCATGCGGTGCCGCGCTGTGCCCATGAGCGCGCAGATCCGGCATGATCGCCTCGAACCCGGCCTCGGCGAGGCGGGCGGCGTGGCCGTATTTGATCCAGTTGACCTCGGCGCTGGAGAATAACCCATGGAGGAGCATGACCGGGCGGCCCGTACCGAGGCGATGGACAGCGATGCTGGTGCCGGCATAGCCGGAGATGAAGGTGACGTCGGAAAAATCCATGATCGCACCATCGTTTCCTGAAAAGCGTATCAAGCGGCGCTGATTGCCTGGACTACCCCTTCTTCAAATGCCGCCGCCCCAGAAGCTCGGCAATCTGCACCGCATTGAGCGCCGCGCCCTTGCGCAAATTGTCCGAAACGCACCACAGCGCCAGACCGTTTTCCACGGTTGGGTCTTCGCGCACGCGGCTGACATAGGTGGCGCCGTCGCCAACGCATTCCACGGGAGTGACGTAACCGCCGTCCTCGCGCTTGTCGACGAGCATCACGCCCGGCGCCTCACGCAGGATGTCCTGCGCTTGTTTCGCCGAGATTTCTCGCTCGAATTCAATGTTGATCGCCTCGCTATGGCCGACAAACACCGGCACCCGGACGCAGGTGGCGATGACCTTGATCTTGGGATCGATGATCTTCTTGGTCTCGACCACCATCTTCCACTCTTCCTTGGTCGAGCCGTCGTCGAGGAAGCTGTCGATGTGCGGGATAACGTTGAAGGCGATCTGCTTGGTGAACTTGACCGGCTCTCGCATTTCGCCTGACGGCATGAAAACGGCGCGCGTCTGCTCGAACAATTCGTCCATCCCGGCCTTACCGGCGCCGGAGGTCGACTGATAAGTCGCCACGACCACGCGCCGGATCGTTGCGGCATCGTGCAGCGGCTTCAAGGCTACAACCATCTGCGCGGTCGAGCAGTTGGGATTGGCGATGATCAGCTTGCGTTTGTATCCGTCGATCGCATCCGGATTTACTTCCGGCACGATCAAAGGCACGTCGGGGTTCATTCGCCAGTACGAGCTGTTGTCGATCACGACACAGCCCGCCGCCGCCGCCTTGGGCGCATATTCCTTGGCCGGACCCGAACCCGCGGAAAACAGCGCAATATCCCAGCCAGTGAAGTCGAAATTTTCGATACTCTGGCACTTGAGCATCTTGCCGGTATCGCCGAATTCGACCTGCGTGCCCTGCGAGCGCGCTGAGGCGACCGCCGCCACCTCATCGCAGGGGAATGCGCGCTCGGCGAGGACATTCATCATTTCGCGTCCGACATTGCCGGTCGCGCCGACGACGACTACCCGATAACCCATGCTACAAACCTCTTGATAGCGAAACGGCCGGCCTCCAGGTTGGGAGCCGGCCGCTTGGTGATTGCCAGACTGATATTGGTTGAATCAGTCCCCGCTTTACCTCTGGCCGGCCCCGGCCCCGGTTTCTGAACCGGCTTTAACGGTCTTGCGCTCAGCAATACGCGCGCGTTTGCCGGTGCGGCCGCGCAGGTAATAAAGCTTGGCCCGGCGCACAACACCGCGGCGCACCACGGTGATGCTCTCGATGTTGGGCGAATAGAGCGGAAAGACGCGCTCGACGCCCTCACCGAAGCTCATCTTGCGGACGGTGAAGTTGGAGCCGATGCCCTTGTTCGAGCGGGCGATGCACACGCCTTCGTA
>JANMCD010000028.1:0-7461 GCA_031360905.1 Novosphingobium sp. | reverse complement strand
GTTGTGGCCGCCGCCCGTGCGCTGGCAGCACGGCGAAAAGTGCGAATACTCTGCGGCAATCATGAGGAAGTGTTTTTGCGCTGCTTTGAGGATCTCGAGCTGCTGCGCCAGTTCTTGCGATTTGGCGGACGAGAAACCGTGCTGTCCTATCCGGTTGACATGGCGCGATGGAACAGCGCCACGCTCGAGGAAGCGCAAGAGCTCATGCGCGCGGCCGTGCCGGAGGAAGACCTCGCGTTCATTCGCGATTTCGAAGATTCAATCCGCATAGGCGACTATCTGTTCGTCCATGCCGGCATCGCGCCTGGAAGGCCGGTGGAAATGCAGACGCGGCAGGATTTGCGCTGGATCCGCGAGCCTTTCCTCAGCCACGGCGGGGATCACGGTTATGTCGTTGTCCATGGCCATACGATCACAACGGAACCGGCGATTCGCCCCAACCGGATTGGCGTGGACACGGGCGCTTACGCCACCGGCCGGTTAACTGCGTTGGGGCTGGAAGGGACCGGGCGCTGGCTGATCGAAGCTTGCGGCGACGAAGACAGTGTAACTACACACACAAGAGCGGCATGAACGGGGGCATTGATGAAGATAGCTATGGTGGGCTCGGGTTATGTGGGTCTGGTATCCGGCGCGTGCTTTGCCGATTTTGGCCATGAAGTGGTCTGCATCGACAAGGACCCGGCAAAGATCGCGCGGCTGCAGGCGGGCGAAATGCCAATCTACGAACCCGGCCTGGAAGAGCTGGTCCGGCGCAATGCGGCCTCCGGGCGGCTGTCCTTCAGCACCGAACTGGCGCGATCGATTTCCGGGGCCGGCGCGGTGTTCATCGCCGTGGGCACGCCCTCGCGCCGAGGCGATGGCCATGCCGATCTCAGCTATGTCATGGCCGCCGCCGAGGAGATCGGCGCGCATCTCGATCACCCGGCAGTGATCGTCACTAAATCGACCGTGCCGGTCGGCACCGGCGACGAGGTTGAGCGGATCATGGCGCAGTCGGGCAATCCGGTCCGCTATGCCGTCGCCTCAAACCCGGAGTTTCTCCGTGAGGGCGCGGCAATCGGCGATTTCAAGCGGCCGGACCGCATCGTCATCGGCACCGAGGAAGAATGGGCGCGCCAGCTCATGCGCGAGGTTTACCGGCCGCTGTTCCTCAACAACTCACCGATCCAGTTCACCAGCCGGCGCAGTGCCGAGCTGATTAAATATGCCGCCAACGCCTTCCTCGCCACCAAGATCACTTTTATCAACGAGATCGCCGACATGTGCGAAAAGGTAGGCGCGGACGTGCAGGAGATCGCCCGCGGGATGGGTCTCGACAACCGGATCGGCGCCAAGTTTCTCCACGCCGGCCCCGGCTATGGCGGCAGCTGCTTCCCCAAGGACACGCTCGCCCTGCTCAAGACCGCCGAGGACCATGACAGTCCGCTGCGCATCGTCGAGGCGGTGGTCAAGGTCAACGAGACCCGCAAGCGCGCCATGGGGCGCAAGGTGCTCGATGCGCTAGGGCCCGAACCCCGCGGCAAGCGCGTGGCGCTGCTGGGCCTGACCTTCAAGCCTAACACCGACGACATGCGCGACGCGCCCGCGCTGGCCATTGCCCAGACCCTGATCGATGCCGGGGTGGAAGTCACGGCCTACGATCCCGAAGGCATGGAGCAAGCGCAGCCGCTGATGCCCGGGGTGCTGATGAAGCCAAACGCCGAGGCGGCTGTAGAAGGCGCGGATGCGGTGGTGATCGTCACCGAATGGGATGCCTTTCGCGCACTCGATCTCGAGCGGATAAAGCAGCTGGTCAGGGCCGCAGTGCTGGTCGATCTGCGGAACATCTACAACCCGGACGAAGTCCGCGCGGCGGGCTTCTCCTATGTCAGCATAGGGCGCGCTTAGAGCATCGTGCGAAAATGTGGCTTCCGCAGCCCTGCGCGAATTCTCGCAAAATGAAGAACCAGCGAGCGCAGCATGGCAGGCACTGCCGAGATATGCGATCAACGCCCGCCGGACTGCGACAAGCGGAAAATCTATCAACGATTTGATAAGGACTTCTTGGTTTACTCAGCCATCCGCAGGGGGCGGCCGATGAAGGTCCAGGGGCAATGGCGATCCTTACCATACGCAAGTTTCAACGCTTTGCAGTACGCCGCGCGGCTAGCCTCCATTGTCCGAAAAAGCGCGGCGAAAATGGCCTGCTTGTCGAAGTGTCGCTCGCTGGCTGCCGCCTCGGCATAGCGGAAAGCATGAACTTCGCGATTGGTGCAATCGTGACATTGCGGCTTGACGGCTTCGATGACCTCAAAGCCGAAGTACGCTGGTCCGGCAATGGCTATCTCGGCCTTCGGTTCATCCAGGCGCTGCATGTTGCCGATCTCGATCGCCTGATCCGGGCTTGCCGCACCGAATGCGTGAAAGCAGAACCACAGCGAGCCTACGCGACTTAACTTGCGATTGGCGGCCCGCTAAACTGCTCTCAAGCGCTTCAGTTCCGTCGTCTCAGCAATTGCCCCGGCAGCGCCCCGGTATGCCCGCCATTTTCGGTGAGCACTTGGCCATTGACCACCGTTGCCCGAAAGCCCTTCGCCCGCTGCGAAAACCGGCGGGCGCCCGTCGGCAGATCGTGCACGACCTCGGGCATTTCGGGTCCGACCGTCGCCGGATCGAAGATATTGACGTCGGCTGCGAAGCCTTGCCGCAGGATGCCGCGGTCGGCAAAACCCCAGGCGCGCGCTGCCCGGCTGGTCATCATCTCGACCGCCTCGGGAATGGTCAACATCTGCTTCTCGCGGCAGAAATAGGCGAGCAGATGCGACTGTATCGAGCTGTCGGCGATCTGGCTCACATGCGCGCCCGAATCCGAGAAGGTCATGATCGAGCTGGGATGTCGCATCACGCGCACAGTTTCTTCGTCGGAGGCGCGAGTAAGATATTGCATAAACAGCGCGCGCATGTCGGTTTCGAGAGCGAGGTCGAATAATACCTCGAGCGGATGGCCCGCTCCGCGTTCGGCGGCGAGTTCGGCCAGACTGCGATAGGGCGGCATCGGCTTGTCGAAATAATAGAAGGCATGCCACTCGGGTGGCCGCCCCTCGGCGCCCGAGGCCGGACCGTAAACAGCATTATCGACGGCCGCGATCAGTGCCGTGCGGATCGCGGGATCGCGCAGCCCCGCGGCCTGCACGTCGAGCGGCTGCTTGCGGAAATCCGCCCACACCGGTTGCGAATCGAACAGGAAGGTCGTGCGAAAAGAAGACAGCGAGCTGACACCGCGGCTGTGGGTCTGGCCGAACATCCGCCCGCCGGCAGCGGTGACGCGGTCGATAAGTTCGATCTGGCCGAGCGCGAGGCGGCCGAGCACGCCATAGGTGGTGGCGACCCCCGAGGAGACGGTCAGCTCCCTTAGCCATTCCCAATAGGCGTCGGCATCGGGATCTTCGGGCGCCATGACTTCATTCGCCAGCTCGAAAATCGCGCCGGCGTGGCCTTTCATCGAGCCGACCAGCGCCGCCACTTCATCGCGGCTGGCGAGCCGCGAGGCGACGGGGCGGTCGTCGGAAGTGAGATGCGCGGGGCTGCGCGAGGTCGACAGGCCCATCGCCCCGGCATCGAGCCCGCGGGCAAGCTCGGCCTGCATCAACGCCACATCGGCATCGCTGGCCTCTTCCTCGAAAGCGCGCTCGCCCATGGCGTAGGTCCGCAGCGCCGAATGACCGACATAGGCGGCGTGGTTGATCCCCTTGGGCAGAGCATCGACCACATCGAGATACTGGTCGAACCGCTCCCAGATGAAATCGATCCCCGCCTCCATCGCCGCCCCGCTGATATCCTCGGCCCGTTCGAGATTGCGGGCCACTAGCGCCTGCTGGCCCTTGCGGATCGGCGCGATGGAAAAGCCGCAATTGCCCATCACCACGGTGGAGACGCCGTGCCAGCAGGAGTTGGTGCCGAGGTAATCCCAATGCATCTGGGCATCCATGTGGGTATGACCGTCGATGAAGCCGGGCGAGACGATGTGCCCTTCGGCATCGATCACCCTTGCACTGCCCGCCGCGACCTTGCCGATCTCAACGATTTTGCCGCCAGCGATGCCGACATCGGCGCTATAGCCCGCCGCCCCGGTGCCATCGACCACAGTGCCGCCGCGGATGACCAGATCCAGATCGCTCATGTCAAACCTTCCTCTCGGCAGGTTTGGCCCTGCCCGCACTCGTCATTCCCAAAAACGTCGGCCCGCTCTGCGGGTCCGCGCCGCATAGTGGAGCCGGTTTGCGGGCTGTCAAGCAAAACGGATCGCAGGTAGTGTCCGAGCTCCAGTCACGCATTCCCCACCACCCAGCAGGCAAGCGCCATCAGCAGACCAGCAAACCGGTTCGACCGGAACCGCGCCAGCGCATTGTCGGCCTCGCCCGGCGCCAGCGTCGAGACCTGCCAGGCGAGATGCCCGGCGACCGGCAGCAGCGCCAGCAGTCCGATCCAGTCGCCCCGCAGCAGCCAGAACGACAACCCCCAGCAAGCCAGCGCCGCCGCATAGAACCCGGCGACACCCGCCCGCACCCGCGCGCCCAGCCGCCGCGCGCTGGAGCGGATGCCGACCAGCGCGTCATCTTCGCGGTCTTGCAGCGCGTAGATCGTGTCATAGCCCACCACCCAGGCAATCGCCCCGGCATAGAGCGCCGCCAGCACGCCGAGCATATCGCCGCGCAGCTCCGCCCAGCCGACCAGCGCCCCCCAGCTGAACACCAGCCCGAGCCAGACCTGCGGCCACCAGGTGATGCGCTTCATGAAAGGATAGGCGGCGACCGGCAGGAGGCTCGCTAGCGCCACTGCCTGCGCCTGCCAGCGCAGTTGCAGCAGCGCGATGAGGCCAACCATGCAAAGCGTCAGCAGCCACGCCCAGGCCGCGAGCTTGCCCACCGCCCCGCTCGCCACCGGCCGGGCGGCGGTCCGCGCGACGCGGGCATCGAGGTCGGCGTCGACGATGTCGTTATAGACGCATCCCGCCCCGCGCATGGCGATGGCACCGAGCAGCAGCCAGCCGAGCAGCGCCCATTCCCCCGCCCCGCCCGCCAGCAGCACCCCCCAGGCGCAGGGCCAGAACAGCAGCCACCAGCCGATCGGCCGGTCGAAGCGGGCGAGCTGTGCATAGTTGCGAATTCGTTCCGGCAGAGCGGCGACGATGCCGCGATGCTGGCTGTCTGGGACAATTTCGGCGGGCATGGCCAAAGCCCTACCTCCTCCTCCATTCTCCGTCATCCTGAACTTGTTTCAGGATCCATCTCTCCGCACGTGCGGATAGTGCCGGCTCCGTAATGAGCCTGCCGCCATCACTCTGGGCGCTGCGCGTCCCTGCGACAACTGAGCAAGTGGCCCGATGGGTCCTGAAACAAGTTCAGGATGACGGACCGGGTAGGCATGGTAAGGGGCATTGATGCCCGCCACCCCCGCCTGGCCCCCGAAAAGCGCGCCGCGCCTGTTCGTCCCAGGACCCTTGGCCGAGGGCAGTCCGGTGATCGTCGAGGGTCCGCAGGCGCACTACCTCGTTAAGGTGATGCGGGTGGGGGAAGGCGACACCGTGATCCTCTGCGACGACATCACCGGCGAATGGGCGGCGCGGGTCACCGCAGTGGCCAAGCGCGGCCTCACCCTCACCCCCGAACGCCGCATGCGCCCACGCGAACAGGTGCCCGATTTCACCCTCGTGGCCGCGCTGCTGAAGAAGCCGCATTTCGACCTGGTGCTGGAAAAGGCCACCGAGCTTGGCGTGCGCTGCATCCAGCCGGTCCTCACCCGCCGCTGCGTCGCCGACCGGCTTAATCCTGAGCGCGCCAGCGCCATCCTCATTGAAGCCGCCGAGCAATGCGCCCGCACCGCGCTGCCGCAGCTGGCCGAGCCGGTCAAGCTCGACGCCCTGCTCCGCGAATGGTCAGAAGATCGCGTGCTGTTCTTCGCTGATGAAGCCGGCGGCGAACCCGCCGCAGTCGCCTTCGCCAACCACACCGGCCCCGCCGCCCTGCTGATCGGCCCGGAAGGCGGCTTCGACGATGCCGAGCGCGCTGCCATCCGCGCCCTTCCTCAGGCCCGCGCCGTCTCGCTCGGCCCCCGCATCCTGCGCGGCGAGACCGCCGCCATCGCCGCAACCGCGCTGTGGATGGGGGTTGCCGGAGACTGGAAATAGTTCTGGCGCATAAATCCGCCGTCACCTAACGGGCAGCCGATGAGTACACGGCAGGCCTCGGATCGCGATGATCCGGTGATCGAATCGATTACCCAGCTGGCCGAGCCGATGGCGGCAGGCGAAAAGCCGCGCGAGGATTGGCGGATCGGCACCGAGCACGAAAAGCTGGTCTATTCCTTAAGCGATTTCCACGCCCCGTCCTATGAGGAACCCGGCGGCATCCGTGACATGTTGCTGGCGCTCACCGAATTCGGCTGGCAGCCGATCGAGGAGAACGGAAAAGTCATCGCCATGGCGGGGGCGGACGGGGCGGTCAGCCTGGAACCCGCCGGCCAACTCGAACTCTCTGGCGCGCCGCTCGAAAACCTGCACCAGACCTGCGCCGAAACCGGCCGCCACCTCGATCAGGTCAAAGCCATCGGCGCGCGCACCGGCAAGGGCTTCCTTGGCCTCGGCATGTGGCCGGACAAGCGTCGCGAAGATCTGCCGATCATGCCCAAGGGGCGCTATGCCATCATGCTGCGGCATATGCCGCGGGTCGGCAGCATGGGGCTCGACATGATGCTGCGCACCTGCACCATCCAGACCAACCTCGATTACGGTTCCGAAGCCGACATGGCGCAGAAGTTCCGCGTTAGCCTGGCGCTACAGCCGCTGGCGACCGCGCTGTTCGCCAATTCCCCGTTCACCGAAGGCAAGCCCAACGGCTTCCTCTCCTACCGCAGCCACATCTGGTCGGACACCGATCCGCACCGCACCGGCATGCTGCCATTCGTCTTCGACGGCGGCTTCGGCTATGAACGCTATGTCGAATACATGCTCGACGTGCCGATGTATTTCGTGTTCCGTGAGGGCAGATATATCGATGCCGCCGGACAGTCGTTCCGGGATTTCATGGCCGGCAAACTGCCCGCGCTCCCCGGCGAGCGCCCGCATCTTTCGGACTGGACCGACCACCTCTCCACCGCCTTCCCCGAAGTGCGGCTGAAGAGCTTCCTGGAAATGCGCGGGGCCGATGGCGGTCCGTGGGACCGGATTTGCGCCCTGCCCGCCTTCTGGGTCGGCTTGCTCTACGACCAGACCGCGCTCGATGCCGCCTGGGATCTGGTCAGGGGCTGGGACATGGCAGAGCGCGAGGCGCTGCGCGGTGCCGTGCCCAGGCTCGGTCTCGAAGCGCCGCTACCGGGCGGCGGCAGGCTCGGCGATATTGCCGGTGAGGTGCTGGCGATTGCCCGTGCAGGGCTGACGGCGCGCGGCAGGATCAACGCCAGCGGTGACAACGAGACCCTGTA
>JANMCD010000016.1:0-18735 GCA_031360905.1 Novosphingobium sp. | reverse complement strand
TCGGCGGCTTCGTTGCCGCGGCAATCCTCGGCGGCGGTTCGCAGGAGTCCAACGCGAAGTGTGCGGCAGCCGCGCTCGCCGCCCAAAGGGTAGCGCGATAGAAATCACCGCCCGCTGGTTTTCAGGCAGCTAAAATGGCTCTACTTCGCTCCGCTGATGGTCTTAACCAGGAGAACGCTTGATGCGACTGCCTTACGCCCTGCTATCGCTGATTGCACTCAGCCTCACCGCTTGCAGCCGCAATCCCGATACGCCGGCCGGAAGGGCGGCCGATGCCCGGCATGAAAGCTTCGAGGAAATCGGCGATGCCTTCAAGGTGATCGCCGACGAGATTGCCGGCAAGTCGTCCGATCTTGCCGCGATTCGCAGCGCGGCGGGCACGATCGACGCGCTGGCGCCAAAGATCGAAACCTGGTTCCCCGCCGGCAGCAGCCCGGCCGACGGCATCAAAACCGATGCGTTGCTGACCGTGTGGACCAAGCCTGACGAATTCAAACAGGCGGCGGCAAAACTTGTCGTCGAGTCTGGTAAGTTCCATGCGCTGGCCCAGGCCGGAAACATGGCTGCGCTGGGTGAGGGCCTCAAAGCACTCGGCGGCGCCTGCAAGGGTTGCCACGACAAGTTCCGCGAGGAAGAATAATACCAAATCTCCTTGATCGAAACCTATAAAGCCCCTCCCCGCCGGGGAGGCGGGATGAGTCGCAGTCAACGAGACTGGTTAGGCTGTTGCCGCCCGCCGGGGAACCGGTTGCAGCGCCAGCTATTGCACTGCGTTGAGGAGTTTATCCATGTCGCTCACAATCGCCGTCGTCGTTGGCAGTCTGCGCCGCGAATCGTTTAATCGCCGCTTGGCCGAAGCCCTGACGCGCCTTCCTGCCGCAGCGGGCCATTCCTTCACTTTCCCGGATATCGGCGCGCTGCCGCTTTACAATCAGGACGACGACGCCAACCAGCCCGATGCGGCAAAACAGTTGAAGCGGCTGATCAGAGAGGCCGACGCGGTGATTTTTGTCACCCCGGAATATAATCGCTCGATCCCCGGCGTGCTCAAGAACGCTATCGACCACGCCTCCCGTCCCCCTGGCGACAGCGCCTGGGCGGGCAAGCCGGCGGCTGTCATCGGCACCTCGCCGGGTGCGATCGGCACGGCGGCGGCGCAGCAGCACCTGCGCAATGTCCTGGTCGCAATCGCCATGCCGACGCTCGGTCAGCCCGAAGCATTCCTCCAGTGGAAGGACGACATGATCGGCGCTGACGGCAAGCTCGCTGGCAAGACCGAGGTTCTCGCGGGCAAATGGCTGGAAGCGTTTTTGGCCTTCGCCCAGCGCCACCGCGCTTGACCTGCGTAACGCAAACTCAGGCGCAAACGCGTTAGACGATGCCCACAGTTTTTCCGGCGCGTTCGAACATGCCGATGATGGTCTGCACCTGGCTTGCGGAGTGTTCCGCACACAGCGAGCACCGCAGCAGCGTCATGTTGGCGGGGGTTGCCGGGGGCCTGGCAAGGTTGACATAGAGCCCTTCGCGCAGCAGCGCCTCCCACATCGCCGCGCCCTTTTCGAGGTCCGGCATGATGACGGCAATGATCGCGCTTTGCGGGGTGTCGGTGCCGAGCTGGAAACCGCGATCCTTCAGCCCGGCGTGCAATGTGCGCGAATTTTCCCACAGGTGCGCGCGCTTATCGTTCCCGTGCATCAGCTTGCGGATCGATGTCGCCGCAGTCGCCACCACGCTGGGCGGCAGGCTGGCGGTGAACACGTAGGGCCGGCAGACGAGCCGCAGGATTTCGAATTTCGGATGATTCGAGACGCAGAATCCGCCGACCGTACCGACGCTTTTGGAGAAGGTGCCGATAACGAAGTCGACGTCGTCAAGCACCCCCTGGTCCTCCGCTACGCCGCGCCCGTTCGGGCCGATGAAGCCCATCGAATGCGCCTCGTCGACCAGCACCATCGCGCCATTTGCCTTGGCGACGGCGATCATCTCCCTGAGCGGTGCGATATCGCCGAGCATCGAATAGACGCCTTCGAGGATGACCAGCTTGCCCGCACCCTCTGGAATGCGCTTGAGGCGCTTTTCCATCGCCTCGATATCATTATGCTTGAACGGCACGACTTCGGCATCGCCAAGCTTGCAGCCGTCCCAGATCGAAGCGTGGCTGTCGATGTCGAGGACGATGTAGTCGCCCTTGCCGGCCATCGTGCTGATGATGCCGAGGTTGGCCTGATAGCCGGTCGAGAACACCATGGCGTGGTCCATTGCATAGAATTCCTTGAGCGCCTCCTCGACCGCGCGGTGGCCGGCGTAAGTGCCGTTGAGCACCCGGCTGCCGGTGGTGCCCGAACCGTATTCGTCGAGCGCCTGCTTGCCAGCGGCGATGACATCGGCATCGAACGTCATCCCCATGTAGTTGTAGGTGCCGAGCAAGATCGTCTCGCGCCCGTTGCACACGGCGACCGTGGGCGAGAGCACCCGCTCCATCACCAGGCTGAACGGATCGGTCACGCCCGACGCCAGCAGGCTGCGGCGCATTTCGATGACGGGATCGAATTTGCTGAACAGATCGGTCATACGTTTCCCTGATTGTCTGGGACATTCATCCCAACCCGGTTCAGCCCTGCAGCTTCACAACCGCATCGATCAATTGGCCGTAATTCTCGATCACCGCCTGCTGGTTCATGCTGATGATGATGTCGAACTCGTCCTCGATCGCCGCGACGAAATCCATCACCGTCAGGCTGTCAAATTCAAGATCGCCGGCAAAGGTCGAGGCATCGGTGACAGCCACGCCTTTCGTGTTGAACGGCGCTAGGATGGCGGCGATGCGGTCTGCGGTGGCGGCGCGGTCGATCACTGATAAGCTCCAGTTGTGGTTGCGGCCGTCTGGCCGGGGATTGCGGCGCAAAAGCGGCGGCATTGCGCCCAAGTCAAGTCACACCAGCGCCCGTACCGCCGCCATGAACGGCCCGATCGAAACCGGTTTGGCGAGGTAATTGTCGGCGCCGGCGTCACGGATGCGCTCTTCGTCGCCCTTGCCGGCATAGGCGGTGACGGCGAGGACCGGGATCGAGCGCAGCACCGGGTCGGCCTTGGCCGCCTCGATCAGATCGAGCCCCGAGACATTGGGCATCTGGATATCCATGATGATCAGGTTCGGCACGAAATCGCGCGCGCGGTCAAGCGCTTCGAGCCCGTCGGCGACCGGTTCGACGGCAAAGCCCTGGCTTTTGAGCACAGCGCAGAACAACTTGCGGTTAAGATCGTTGTCCTCGACAACAAGAATTCGCTTTGCCACTTGATTCCTCGCGCACCATGGCGCTGCATGGGCTCTATGGCTTTGGAAGGTTTTTGACAATTCTCCGTGACCGATCATCCCCCGCTGCCGATCCCGAGGCGCTGGCCCTCGCCGCGCTCGGCTGGCTACTCGCCGACGAGGGTCGCGCCGGGCGCCTGCTGGCGCTCACCGGGCTGACGCCGGAAGCCCTGCGCGCCGGGCTGGGCGAGGGCGCGGTACTCGGCGCCGTGCTCGATTTCCTGTGCGCGCATGAACCCGATTTGCTGGCGGCCGCGGATGCGCTGGGAGTCGCCCCGGAGGCGCTGGCCGGGGCCCGCGAAAGGCTTGGGGCATGAGCCGCCCGCTGATCATCTCCGATTGCGACGAAGTGCTGCTGCACATGATCGCACCATTCCGCGACTGGCTGGCCGACCAGCAGGGCATAATCTTCGACATGAGCAGCGGCAATTTCGCCAATGCCATGACCAGGCAAGCGACCGGCGAACTGGTCGCAACTGCGGAGATGTGGCCGCTGCTCAACCTGTTTTTCGATAGCGAAATGCACCGCCAGTTACCGATCGCCGGTTCGGTCGGCGCAATGTCAGCACTGGCAGGCCATGCCGATGTGGTGGTGTTGACCAATCTCAACGATCACCGCCAGGAGGCACGCACCCGGCAACTGGCCGATCACGGGATCGATCTCAAGGTCTTCACCAACCAGGGGCCGAAGGGCCCGGCGCTGAAGGCGATCCTCGACGAATACCGGCCAAGCCGCGCGATCTTCATCGATGATCTCGCGCAGCATCACGGCTCGGTCGCTGAAATCACGCCGCATGTCTCTCGACTGCACCTGTGCGGAGAGCCGCTCATCGCGCCGCATATATCCTGCGCCCTTACGGCCGGCCATGCTCATGCCCGGATCGACAATTGGGCGTCGGCCTTGCCTTGGCTGCTGGACAGGCTCTATTCTGCCGATGATGACTGACTCAGAATTCGAAGCGAAGCTGGCCGCGCTCGGCCTGATCCTGCCCGAACCCGCCGCGCCGGTCGCTGCCTATGTCCCCGTGGTGGTGGCGGGAGGTCTGGCCCATGTTTCCGGGCAGCTGCCGTTTATAGGCGGGGCGCTAATCAAGGGACGGCTTGGCGAGGATCTCTCGACCGCCGCAGGCTATGAGGCAGCGCGGGCCTGCGGGCTGATGATCCTGGCGCAGCTAAAGGCGGCGCTGGGGTCGCTGTCACGCATCGAGAGGATCGTCAAGCTGGGCGCTTTTGTCAGCTCGGCCGCAGACTTCACCGACCAGCCCAAGGTCGCCAACGGCGCGTCCGAGCTGATGGCCGCGCTGTTCGGTGAGGCTGGCCGGCATGCCCGCAGCGCTGTCGGCGTGCCGGTGCTGCCGCTGGGCGCTGCGGTCGAAATCGACGCCATTGCCGCTGTCCGCCCTGCTTGACCGCTGCTTCGCGCCGGCGCCCGAGCCGCGCAAGGTGGCATGGATCGGGCAGACGCATTTCGCGCACCGGGGGCTGCACGGGCCCGGTGTTCCGGAAAACTCCCCCGCTGCCTTCGCCGGCGCCATCGCGCGCGGAATTGGCATCGAGTGCGATATCCAGCGGTCCAGCGATGGCCAGGCGATGGTGTTCCACGACTGGGAGCTAGACCGGCTCACCAGGGAGAGTGGGCCGATTGCCGGGCGCAGTGCTGAGCAGCTGGGCCTGATCGCCTTGTCCGCCGGCACCGACACTATTCCGACACTGCGGCAGGTGCTCACTCAGGTCAGCGGGCGGGTGCCGCTTCTGATCGAGATAAAATCGCGCCGGAACTTGCGGATTTCCGCGCTATGCCTGGCCGTCCGCCGCGCGCTGGAAGGATACCAGGGAGCCTACGGGGTGATGAGTTTCGATCCGCGCGTGGCGAAATGGTTCAGCAAGCATTCGCCAGACACGCCTCGCGGGCTTGTCGTCACCGAAGAGAATGACAAGACCTATGCCGGCACGCTCCGGCGCCATCTGGCGCTCTGGCACGCCCGGCCCGATTTCCTCGCCTATGATATCCGCGACCTGCCGAGCGACTTCGCCAAGGCGCAGCGGGCGCGGGGCTTGGCCCTCGCCAGTTGGACAGTGCGCAGTCCCGATCTGCGCGAACGTGCGCGCCTCTATGCTGATGCGCCGATCGCCGAGGGAGCGGGGATCGCGTGAGCCGCCGCGAGATGGCCGTGCGATTGGCTCCCTCGGTCGGCAGCCTGCCGGCAGACCAGTGGGATACGCTGACCGATGGCGGCAACCCGTTCGTCAGCCATGCCTTCCTGTCGTTGCTTGAGGAGTCGGGCAGCGTCGGCGCTCGCAGCGGCTGGCAGCCGATGCCGCTGGTGATCGATGGGCCCGATGGACGGCTGGCGGCCGCCTTGCCCGTTTACGCCAAGAGCCATAGCCAGGGCGAATATGTCTTCGATCACAGCTGGGCAGATGCCTGGCACCGGGCCGGCGGGAAATACTACCCCAAACTGCAGATCGCCGCGCCATTCACCCCGGTGACCGGTCCGCGGATCTTGACCCGTGACCAGGCCCTGGTGCCGCCGCTGTTGCAGGCTGCCGAACAGCTCTGCGCCTTGCATGGCTTTTCCTCGGCGCATGCGACTTTTATCGAGCCCGGGCAGGCAGTGCTGTTCGAGAAAGCCGGCTGGTTGCTCCGCAAGGACATCCAGTTCCATTGGGAAAATCGCGGCTATGCCAATTTCGAGGAGTTCCTTGCCGCGCTGTCCTCGGCCAAGCGCAAGAATCTGCGCAAGGAACGGGCTGCTGCCCAGGCCGGTGTCGAAATCCGCGCGCTGACCGGTCCGGAACTGCGTCCCGAACATTGGGACGCGTTCTGGCAGTTCTATCAGGACACCGGCGCACGTAAATGGGGCCAGCCCTATCTTACGCGCGAAGCCTTCGCGCTGCTGGGAGAACGGATGGCGGACCGGATCCTGCTGGTGCTGGCATTCAGCAATGACCAGCCAATTGCCGGCGCGCTTAATTTCATCGGTGCCGATGCGATCTACGGCCGCTATTGGGGAGCGCTGGTCGACAAGCCGTTCCTGCATTTCGAACTGTGCTATTATCAGGCGATCGACGCCGCGATTTCCTTAGGGCTGAAGCGCGTGGAAGCCGGAGCTCAGGGCGGCCACAAGCTGGCTCGCGGCTATGAGCCCGTACAAACAATTTCGGCGCATTACATCCAGCATGACGGTTTCCGTGTTGCCATCGCCGATTTCCTCGAGCGGGAGCGGGCAGGCATTGCCCAGGATCAGCTCTGGCTCGGCGGCCGGACGCCCTTCAAAAAGGGTTGAGCTCAGGCGGCCATGCGGCTCGTCGCGGCAATCCACTGACGGGCGCGGCGTTGTGCCTCGGCAATTTCTCGCGCGTTCATTTCCTCGGAGATGTCGGCCCGGCACAGCTGCGCTTCGGCATGCCCTGAAACCGCGGCGAGGTTAAACCACTTGTGTGCTTCGATCAGATCGCAAGCGACGCCGTGGCTGGCGGTGGAGAAGACGACGCCGAGATCGAAGCAGGCGTCGGCGTCTCCTGCGGCTGCCGCTGCCAGACAGTGCGCCACGAGCAAATCCGCGGCGCTGGAATCAGCGGCGACCGCGCCATCAAGACTATTCATGTCGATCCAGGCCGTGCCCATCTCGCTTTACCCCCTGTTGGACAGGCCCCCTATTTGCCCGTCGCTGAGGGCAAGCTCGGCTATCATGGTCAACAAATGATTAACGCGAATGCGAAAAAATGCCGGCCTATTATCAAATCAGCGCCGCACCGCTGAAATTGGCGCATAATCAATATTCGCGACAGGATTGGCGCTTGTGCGGATTCAGCCGCATGCCTATAGGCGCCGTAACCTTGGCTCGCGTCACGTGACCGGCAAGCAAACCGGCGCAGAAGCGAATGCAGTTTGGCAGGACGAGGGCGGAGATTCTGATGCCGACAGCTATTGCCGATGAAATCGATGTGCTGGCGAAGGCGAAACGTTCGATTGGCGGCGAATACATGCCTAATGATGCCGAAGCTTATATGAGCGAAGCGCAGCAGAATTATTTCCGCCGTTTTCTGCTTGAATGGAAGAAGTCGATTTTCGACGCCTCCGCCGGTACGCTACAGCAATTGCAAGACGGGCCGATCCGCGAACCCGACCTTAACGACCGCGCGTCAAGCGAGACCGACTGGGGCATCGAACTGCGCACCCGCGACCGCCAGCGCAAGCTGATCGCCAAAATCGACTCCGCGCTGCGGCGCATCGAGGCGGGCGAATACGGCTTTTGCGAAGTTACCGGCGAGCCGATTGGCCTTGGCCGGCTGATCGCCCGACCGATCGCCACCATGACTGTCGAGGCGCAGGAAGCCCACGAGCGGCGCGAAAAAGTTTCGCGCGACGATTGACCGAACATCGCCCGTCCTGCGGACATGCCCCAGCTTGCTGTTTACCGATTATTTGTCATATTGCCTTATCATCAACGAACCTAGGCCTGTGGTTCATTTCCAAGGGCGGGCCCTACGCGCCTTGTCTGGGTAATTGAGGACGGAAGAACGCGAACATGGACGAACCGGAGCAGAGGCAGATCGTACGCGACAGCTTGTTCGTCATGGTCGATGTCCGTCTTGACGGATCCTCAGCGGAACACCGCGTCAAAATGCGCAATCTGTCATCGGGTGGGATGATGGTCGAGGGCGCCTTGCGGGTAACCAAGGGCGCGATTGTGTTCGTCAATATCCGTAATCTGGGATGGATCGAAGGTTCGGTTGCCTGGATCGAGGAAAGCCGCTTCGGCGTCGCCTTTCGCGATGAGATCGACCCAATCTTGGCTCGCGCCCCGGTTGCTCCCGGCAATGCGGCCCCCCGGCCTCACAGATCGTCGTATACGGGGACCAGGGGCGGCGCGTTGCGCAAGGTCTGAAGTCCCCGATCCGCACGTAATTCAAGCGCATTCCCGTCGCGGGTAAAATCGACTATTCGCTCGACGATGCGTCTCGCCTTGCCCGCATCCGTAAAGCATTCCGTCCTGCTGTTAGCGCCGCTGCTGGCGGCTTGCGGTACTGCTGAAACCTCCCAGGTCGAGATTGTCGCGATCGGTGAGCCCGGCTCGCTTTTTCAAACGACAGGTCGCTTGCCGCTCCCGGCGCAGCTGTTGCGCGGGGCTTCGGCAGAAGGCCTGGTCAGCCTCGACGCTCAAGGGCTGGTTATCCCCGGGGTGGCCGATCGCTGGATCGTCACCGACGACGGTCTCAGTTATATCTTCCGCCTGCGCGATGCCAATTGGCGAGACGGCACCCCGATCACCGCGGAAACCGCGCGCATAGCGCTGCGCCGGGCGATCGCTGCCCTGGGGGGTACACCAATGGCTCCCGATCTGGCGGCGTTGGACGAAGTTCTGGTGATGACCGGGCGAGTCATCGAGTTGCGATTGACCCGGCCCGAGCCGCAATTGCTGAACCTGCTCGCACAGCCGGAACTGGGCCTAGTGCGCGAGGGCCGCGGCGCGGGACCGATGCGGCTCCAGCGCGAAGGTCCGCGCGCCACGCTCGTGCCGATTGAACCGGAGAAGCGCGGCTTGCCGGCGGTTGAAGACTGGCAGGAGCGCGTCCGCCCGCTGCGCCTCACCGCCTTGCCAGCAAGCCGCGCCATCAAAGGTTTCAATCTGGGTCAGGTGAATGCGGTTCTTGGCGGCGGGTTCGAATATTTTCCCGTGGTCGACGCGACCCCTCTTGCGCGCGCTGCCATCCAGCTGGATCCGGTTGCCGGGCTGTTCGGTTTGATCGTTGTCCACGACGACGGCTTTCTGGCGGTGCCTGCAAACCGCGAAGCCATTGCCATGGCCATCGACCGGGACCGGCTGGCGGCGTCTTTTCGGGTCGGAGGCTGGGCGCCGTCCAGCCGGATCTACCCGGCGGGCCTGGGGGATGATCCCGGCGGCAGCGGCGAGCGCTGGAGCATGCTAAGCATGGCCCAGCGCCGCGACGTTGCGATGGCCCGGGTAAGCCGCTGGCGCGCAGACCGGCCGGGGCCTGTCCAATTGCGCCTGGCCATGCCAGTAGGTCCAGGGGCCGACCGGCTGTTTGGAAATCTGGCACTCGATCTCGGCCAGGCAGGTCTGGTCGCCGTGCGCGTAGGGCTCGGCGATCCCGCCGATTTGCGGCTGGTCGATGCGGTGGCGCGCTATCCGCGCGCGGCTTGGTACCTCAATCAGCTGAGCTGTGCCAGCAAGCGCGGACTGTGCAGTCCCGAGGCGGACCGCGATTTCGCCGCTGCCTGGGATGCGCCCGATGCGGCGACGCGCTCAGCCTTGCTCGCCAGCGCAGCCGCAGGCTTGACCGACGCAAACGTGTTCATCCCCTTCGGTCCGCCGATCCGCTGGTCGCTGGTGCGCGGCGATACGACCGGCTTTGCGGCCAACCGGCTCGGTTATCATCCCTTGATGCCGCTGGCTTTGCGCCCCAGATAGGTCCGGCCTGATCGGAATCAGGTGGTTGCACAAAGGAGCTGCCGGATGGAACAGCCTGGTACGGTCCGCCTCGCCGGCGCAGGGCTGCCGCTTGGCTCCGACCCGGCATCGGTGCGGCGGCGGATTGAGGCGGTGGAACAGCTGCTTGAGCGTGCCTTTGTCATCCCCGGCACCAATCGCCGGATCGGGGTGGATGCGCTTGCCGGGCTGGTGCCGGTGGCAGGCGACACGATCACCGCGCTGATGGGGATTTATCTGGTCTGGGAGGCGCGCAATCTGGGCATGAGCAAATGGCAGCTGGCGCGGATGACCGGCAATGTCGGGTTCGACTGGCTCGTCGGGCTGGTGCCGTTCGCCGGAGATGTTTTCGACTTCTTCTTCCGTTCGAGCAGCCGCAATTTGCGGATGATCCGGCGCCATCTCGATCGGCACCATCCGGGCACCAAGATTATCGAAGGGTAGCGGATTCTTGCGCCGGTTATTGCCCATTGTCGCTTTCTTCACCCTCGCTGCCTGTAGCGGGCAGGATAGCCAGCCCAGCCCCGACCGCGTGACCGCTGGCGAGGCGCGCGCGCTCGGCGATGCGGCTGAAATGATCGAAGCGCGGCGGCCGGCTGCGAGCGCGCCAAAATCGTCCAACAAGTGATGAGCGCAAGCGCGCCGGCCTGGGCTGGAACAGGCCGCTGGGGATTGAAGCCTGCTAACGGATTCCAGCAATTGCGGTCGACACCTCCCGCGCCCGCGCATCGTGCAGCACGCCGCAGTTGCGCACCCGTTCGATCGCGCGGGCAAGCTCAAGCTCGCCGGTCTTTCCGCCAAAGCGAGCTTGCAGGTCACGTGCGAATTCGCGTGACCGCTCCACCGAGCAGAATCCATTCAGCATCTGCGGCAGCCGCGAGGTGAAGAAGATGCCGTCATTGCCCGCGGTGAGTTCGCCGAGATGGTCGCGTAGCCAGCGGTAGCCGAAGTCGCGGGTCGCGCGGGTGGCGATTACCCCGCCCAGCATCATGCGCTGTTCGCTGCGGCGCAGGCGCGCATCCTTGAACTCATTCAGCAGCCACGCGGCGATCTCGGCATTGCCGCTATCGGCGACGGCATCGAGCGCAGCCGGGCGGAATTCGGAATCCTGGGAGTCGAGCGCCTTGCCGACGATGAGTTTGGCCGCCGGGAGCCCACCGGTCTCGAGATATGCGCCAAAGGCAATCTCGTACCACACCGGATCGAGTGCGTTAGCATCCCCGTCAAGGAACCTGCCCGCAGCAGCGGCGAGATCGCGCCGCAACGAGCGGTCCCTGCCGCCATTGCTCACGCGCTTTACCGCTAGCACCCGGCGCTGGATCGCGTCAGGATCGGCGCCGGCATAGGCGCCGGCGCGGGGATCGAATCCGTACTTGGCGAGCAGCGGACGGAACAGGCGGCCGATAAAGGCGCGGTAGGCAGGGGTTGCGTTCGCATCGACAAGCTCGGCCGAGGTCAGACCGTCGAGCAGCTCCGCCGCCGCGTCGCTGGCATGGTTGTCCGGATTGCGCACCAGCTTTCTGGCCAAGGTTACCAGCTGGGCAGGGCTGGCGCGGCCGGCGCGGAAACTGGCGAGCAGCGAGTCGGCCACGGCCTGCGCCTCGCTGCTGTTGAGCCGGTCTGCCCCGGCAATCAGCGCGTCCCAGCCGCGCCGGGGCCGTTCGAACCGGTAATAGCCCGCGCCGCCGGTATTCGGCATCAGCGCGCCGTTGTCCGTAAGCGATAATTCGGCGGTAGCCGTATCCAGCAGCAAGCATCGCCGCGTCGTGCCGCGCCGAACGCATAGAGGCACACTCCAGCGCATCGGCGGCGCGGCAACGCCAAGCGGCGCATAGCGGCTCTGGACGACGGTAAAGTTGTCACCCTTCTGGCTGAAGGTCAGCAGCGGGACGCCTTGCTGGTCGGTGAAGCTGCGCAGCGTCGGAACGATGCGGGGATCGCCCGCAGCCTCGGCGAGGGCGGCGAAGAAGTCGCCGCTGGTGGCGCTGCCGAGGCGGTGCGCCGCCATGTAGCGGCGGACGCCGTTGCGGAACTTCTCATCGCCCATGAAGCTGGCGATCATCGCCACCACCTGACCGCCCTTGCCATAGGTAATCGCATCGAAGCTGGAATCGATCTGGGAACTGGCGGTTATCGCCTGCCGGATCGGCCGCCCGGCCAGCAACGCATCGGTGTCCATCGCGGCGAAGCCTTCGGCGCTGGCACCGGCGGCGATCTTGAGATCGGGCCGCCATTCCGCGCCGATGCGGTAGCCCATCCAGTTGGCGAAACTTTCGTTGAGCCAGATATCGTCCCACCAGGCGGGTGTAACAAGATCGCCGAACCACTGATGCGCCAGTTCATGCGACACGATCATGCCGAAGTTGCGCTTGCGTGCTACCGATGCGTTCTCATCCAGGATCAGGATCGAATCATTGTAGAGATCGGCCCCGGCATTCTCCATTGCGCCCGGCAGGATCGGTGAGGTGATCTGATCGAGCTTGGGAAACGGGAACGCCTCGCCGAAATAGGCTTCGAGGCGGACGACGATGTCCTTCGAACCTTGCAATGCAAATGCCAGCCGGCCCGCATTCTGCCGGGTCGAGATTATCCGCAGCGGCAGCGGACTAGCGCGCTGCGGGCTGGGCGGGACCTCGCTGACCGCCGTTGCGAAAGGCCCGACCATCATCGCCACCAGATAGGTCGGCAGGGGCAGGGTGGGCTGGAACCGGTGCACTTCCAGGGCGCCCTCGCGGCTGATGGACAACTCCGGCGCGTTGCTGACGGCGACCAGCCCCGGCCGGGTGCGCAAGGTTACGGTGAACGGCGTCTTGAAGCCCGGCTCATCGAACGAGGGGAAGGCTGCGCGGGCATCGATCGGCTCGAACTGGGTCCAGCTGTACCAGTCTTCGCCCACCTTGACCCGGAACAAGCCCGCAGGGCTGTCATTGAACGGCGCGTCGTATTCGAAGGCAAGGCGGAGCGGCCCGGCAGAGAGCGGCTGGGCAAATCGCAGTTCGGCGACGCCGGTCGGATCGACCTGCCGCCAATGGCCTGCGACTGTCCGGCCTCCGGTTATGGCAACCGCTCGGGTCATATTGAGATCGCGGCCGTGCAGGAAAATCACGGCGCTGGGCGCTGTCAGCCGGGCATCTATTTCCACCTTGCCGGAAAAACGCTCGGCGGTAGGGTCGATCGTCAGGTCGAGCCGGTAGGCAAGCGGTGCGACCGACCCGGGCAGTTTACCCAGGGGAACTGCCGAGGGCGAAAGGGTGGACGCCGGCGATTGCGCCCCCGCCTGCGCTGGACCGGCAAGCGCCAACGCCAGATACGCCCAGGCAAATAGCTTGCGTAGCAACTTCAGCGCAGCAGCCCACCCAGCAGGCCGCGAGCGAATCGCCCCAGCGCCGCTCCGCCCAGCGCCGTGCCGAGCGAGCCGGCAATCGCGCTGGCGGCTGAGGCAGCCGGCGATGCCCGCGACGTCCGCCCGGACATCTTCGCCGCAATCAATGTGCCAGCCGAGGAGGCGACAGCGCCCATTGCCGCCTTGCCGGCTTTTTCCCACAGTGTCGGTGAATGGCGCGGCTCAGCGCGCTGCGTCTCGACGCCACGCTCCTCGACGACTTGCGCTGCGGCCACTGCATCGCTGGCCTTTTGCGCCAGCACATCCTCCGCCGATTCGCGGTCGACGCAGGTGTCGTATTTGCCGTCGAACGGGCTGATCGACTGGACGATGGCGCGTTCCTTGTCGGTCACCGGCCCCAGCCGCGAGCGCGGCGGCGCCACCAGCGTGCGCTGGACGATGGAGGGCGAGCCGTCCTCGCCCAGCGTCGAGACCAGCGCCTCGCCGACCCTGAGCTCGGTGATCGCGGTTTCGACATCGAGATCGGGATTGATCCGGAAGGTTTCCGCCGCCGACCGGATCGCCCTCTGGTCGCGGGGGGTGAAGGCGCGCAGGGCGTGCTGCACGCGGTTGCCCAGCTGCCCGGCGATCTTCTCGGGAATGTCGATCGGGTTCTGGGTGATGAAAAAGACGCCGACGCCTTTCGAGCGGATCAGCCGGACCACCTGCTCGATCTTGTCGAACAGCGCTTCCGGCGCTTCGTCGAACAGCAGATGCGCCTCGTCGAAGAAGAACACCAGTTTCGGCTTATCCTGATCGCCGACTTCGGGCAGCGCCTCAAACAGTTCCGACAGCAGCCACAGCAGGAATGTGGCGTAGAGCTTGGGGCTTCGCATCAGCGTCTGGGCGGACAGGATATTGATGTAGCCGCGGCCCTGCTCGTCGCAGCGCAGGAAATCGTTGATCTCGAACGCCGGCTCGCCAAAAAACATATCCGCGCCCTGGCTTTCGAAGGCGAGCAGCTGGCGTTGGATCGTGCCGACGCTGGCCTTTGAAATATTGCCGTATTTGGTGGCAAGCTCCCGCGCCGCATCGCCGCATTGCATCAACACCGCTTGCAGGTCTCCGAGATCTAGCAGCAGCAGCGCGTTGTCGTCGGCATACCGGAAGGCGATGTTCAATACGCCTTCCTGAGTTTCGTTGAGCCCCATCAATCTGCCCAGCATCAACGGTCCCATTTCTGAAATCGTCGTGCGGATCGGGTGGCCGGCCTTGCCGTAAAGATCCCAGTAGATCGCCGGATTATCGGTGTAGGTGTAGTCGGCAATGCCGATTTCCTTGGCGCGCGCCTCTAGCGTCTCGGCATGTTTGAACTGAGAACTTCCGGCCATCGCAATGCCCGACAGGTCGCCCTTCACATCGGCGACGAAGACCGGCACGCCCTGGGCGGAAAACTGCTCGGCGATGGTCTGCAGGGTGACCGTCTTGCCGGTCCCGGTCGCCCCGGCGATCAGCCCATGACGGTTCGCCCGGCTGAGCTTTAGGATTTGCCGTTCCTGGTTTGCGCCCAAACCGATGAAAATTTCGTCCATGCTTGCTCCACTTATTGCCGTTTCCTCCCGATAGGGCGGCAAGACCTTCGGCGCGAGAGGCTTTTTGCAAGTGCCGCCGCGCGCGGCTAGAAGCGGGCGGCAATGGCCCAACCGTTCATCCTGCTCGACGACGCCCGGCTTGAGGGTGCCAGCGACGCGCGGTTGTACCGGGGGCCGGTGGAAATAATCGTCGCGCGGCGGGCCGAAGACGTGGCACCGGCGCTGGAGCGGATCGAAGCGCTGAGCCGGCAGGGCCGCGATCTTGCCGGTATGGTCGCCTATGAGGCAGGCCTTGCGCTTGAGGCGCGGCTGGCCCCGCTGATCGCCGGGCGCACCGGCGCGCACGGCCCGCTGGTGTGGTTCGGAGCGTTTGATGGCTATGAGACCATCCCCGCAGCGCAGGTGCCGCAGCGCTTGCGGGAGCTTGCCGAAGGCCCGCGCGGCTCGCTCGGCCCAATGGAGCCGCAGCTTTCGCCCGGCGGCTATGGCCACGCCTTTGCTGCCTTGCATGAGGCGATTGCTGCGGGGGAGATCTACCAGGCCAATCTCACCTTTTCGCTACTGGGCAGCTGGCGGGGCGACCCGGTGGCGCTCTACGCAGCGATCCGGCCGGCGGCGGCGGCGGGTTACGGCGGCATTGTGTTCGACGGTTCGCACTGGCTGCTCAGCTTCTCGCCCGAGCTGTTCTTCGCGCTGCAGGACGGTGCCGCGACGGTGAAACCGATGAAAGGCACCCGCCCGCGGGGCAGCAATGCGGAGGAAGACGCATGCCTCGCCGCCGAACTGGCCGCCTCGGACAAGGAGCGCGCCGAAAATCTGATGATCGTCGATCTGTTGAGTAACGATCTGTCACGGGTGGCGCAGCCCGGCAGCGTGCGGGTGGAAAATGCATTTGCAGTCGAAACCTACACGACGCTGCACCAGATGGTCTCGACCGTGCGGGCGCGGCTGTTGCCCGGCAAAGGCGCGGTGGATATGATCCGCGCATTGTTCCCCTGCGGCTCGATCACCGGCGCGCCGAAAATCCGGGCGATGGAATGGATCGCCAGGGTCGAGCCGGGCGCGCGCGGGGCCTATTGCGGAGCGATCGGCCGGATCGATGGTTCGAGCGCGAATGGCACTGGAGACGCGGCGTTCAATGTGGCAATCCGTACCCTGCGGCTGACCATAGGCGAAAATGGCCAGGGCAGCGCGGTGCTGGGGGTGGGATCGGCGATTGTCGCGGATTCGCAGGCCTTGCCCGAATGGCGCGAGTGTCTGGTCAAAGGGGGTTTCGTGCGGCAAATGTCGAACCAGGTGGCCGCTGCGGATTTCGACCTGATTGAAACCATGGCTTTCAGCCCCGATGCCGGCATTCCCCTGCTCGAACTCCATCTCGAACGCATCAAAGCCAGCGCCACCGAACTCGGCTTCGCCTGCGACCGCCATGCCCTGCGCAATGCAATCCAGGCGCTGTGTTTCGAGGCCGAGGCGGCGGCCAAGCTGCGCGTGGTTGTCTCCCGCAGCGGCGCCTATGCTCTCGAGCTGGCCGAAATGCCGCTGCCGCTGCTCGAACCGGCGGTCTGCGCAGTGCTGCACCTGCCGGTCGACGAGGGCGACTGGCGGCTGCGCCATAAATGTTCCGACCGCAGTTTTTATGAAGCCGGAAGGGACGCCGCACGGACAGTCGGGGCGGCGGAGGCGCTATTCATTCGCGACGACGGACTCATCACTGAGGGTAGTATGACCAATATCTTCGTCGCCCACGATGGCCGCTTGCAGACCCCGCCCGCCCGGCTCGGCCTGCTGCCGGGCGTTCTGCGCCGTTCGCTGATCGAGGCGGGGAAGGCGGTGGAGGCCGAACTACGGCTCGATGATCTCGAAGCGGGATTTTTTATCGGCAATGCCTTGCGCGGACTGATGCCGGCAGTGTTGCTTGCATGAGCCATACCTCGATTGCCCTGAGCCGCATCGCCGCCTCGCAGACCACCGCGATGACTGACCGTGCCACCAAGCTGCGCGCCGAGGGCCGCGACATCATTTCGCTGTCGGTCGGAGAGCCCGATTTCGCCACGCCGCGCCATGTCGTGGATGCCGCCAAGGCGGCGCTCGATGCAGGCGACACGAAATACACGCCCGTAGGCGGTACCGCCCGGCTCAAGCAGGCCGCCGCGCTGCATTTCGCGCGCGACCTCGGCATTGCTGTGCCGGTCAGCCAGGTAACGGTCAGCGCGGGTGGCAAGCAGGCGATCTTCCATGCGCTGCTGGCGACGGTCAGCGAGGGTGACGAGGTGATCGTGCCGAGCCCCTGGTGGGTGAGCTATCCCGAGATCGTCCGCTTCGCCGGCGGGCGGGTGGTGCCGCTGATTACTTCGGCCCGGGACAATTTCCGCTTCACCGCCGGCGAGGTCGAAGCCCAGATCGGGCCACGCACGCTGTGGCTGCTGCTCAACAGCCCCGGCAACCCGACCGGCGCTTATTATCCGGCGGAGATGCTGCTCGCGATCGGCGAGTTGCTGCGCCATCATCCGCGCCTGATGGTGATGAGCGACGACATCTATGCGCCGATCAACTATACCGGCCAGCCGCACGCGACCCTCGCCAATCTCTGCCCCGATCTCGCCGATCGCATCCTGACCATCTCGGGCGTCTCCAAGAGCCACGCGATGACCGGCTTCCGCATTGGCGTCGCCGCCGGCCCGGCCTGGCTGATCCAGGCGATGGAAAAGCTGCAATCGCACTCCTCGGGCAATCCCTGCTCGATCAGTCAGGCTGCGGCTGTGGCGGCGTTCGAAGGGCCGCAGGATTTCCTCGCCGAATGGCGCGAGCGCTTCCGTGCGCGGCGCGATATGGTCGTCGGGGCGATCAATGCCATCCCGGGCCTTTCCACCCCGGTGCCGGACGGAGCGTTCTACTGCATGATCGATGCCGCACCGCTGTTGGCGCGATTCGGAAATGACGAGGGGCTGGCGCTGCAGCTGCTCGACCACGGGGTGGCAATTGTCCCTGCCTCCGGGTTCGGCGGCAAGGACGGTTTCCGCCTCAGCTTCGCTGCGGACGAGGCCCAGCTCGAAGAGGCACTCCGGCGCATCGCCAAGGCCGTCACATGAATCTTATCCCTATCCTGTTCGAGGATGGCGAAGCGCTGGTTATCGATAAGCCCGCCGGCCTGCCGCTCGACCGTCCGCGCGCCGGGGGCGAGAGCCTCGAGGATCATCTCGGAGAGCTGCGGCTCGGCTTCCAGCGCGCGCCGGTGCCGGTCCACCGGCTCGACCGCGATACTTCGGGCTGCCTGCTGCTGGCCCGCAATCCCAAGGCGTTGAAGCGATTTTCGGCTGCCTTCGAGGCGCGCAAAGTCGATAAGAGCTACATCGGCCTGGTTGCGGGCGAAGTAGCGGAGGCGGAAGGGACGATCGAACTCGCGCTGACCAAAATCAGCAGCGAGAAGGATGGCTGGCGTATGATCCCGGCGAAAAAGGGCAAGCCGGCGATCACACATTGGTCGCGGCTCGAAGTGGGTGACCGCTGGACGATGGTGCTGTTCAAACCGGTCACCGGCCGCACCCACCAGATCCGCATCCATGCGCTGGCCGGGCTCGGATTCCCCCTGGTCGGCGATCCGGTCTATGGCAAGCCGGACCGCCGCGCCGGGCGGACAATGCTGCACGCAAGCAGCCTGACCCTGCATCGCGAAGACAAGCCGCCGATCATTGCCGAAGCGCCGTTGCCCGCCGATTTTGCCGCTTTCTTCGCATTCGGCATTATCCCGATGACATGACCGAGGATGCCGCCGAAAGCATCGCCCGCGCCATGGGGTTGGTGAAGGAGAGCTTCATCGCCGCTGCCGGGCCGGGCGGGCAGAACGTCAACAAGGTGGCGACCGCGGTGCAGGTGCGGCTCAGCGTCTTCGCCCTGCGCCTGCCGCCGCCGGTTTTCCTGCGGCTGAAGCAACTGGCGGGCAGCCGGATGACCTCGGGCGGCGAGATCGTCCTCACCGCGCGGCGCTTCCGCACGCAGGAAGCCAACCGCGCCGATGCCCGCGAGCGGTTGGCGGAATTGCTGGAGGAGGCGCAT
>JANMCD010000309.1:0-5892 GCA_031360905.1 Novosphingobium sp. | reverse complement strand
CTGCGCGAGACCCGCCGCCTTGCCTTTCTGCGCGGGCTGGTCGTTCAGGACGACGATCTCGTCGCGTCGTTTTCCGCCACTGTGCGCAAGGCGAACGAGCGATGACGATACTCATCACGCGCTACGAAGCGCTGATCGCCTGCGGCGAACTCAGGCCGGACGCCGAACAGGCGGCCGCTGCCGAAAGGCTGGACCGGCTGCAGCGGCAACTTGAAACCGCAGACTCGGGAAACGGCCTGTTCAGCAGACTCTTCCGTAAGAAGCGTCAAACTGTAAGCGGCATCTATCTGTGGGGCGGGGTCGGTCGCGGCAAATCGATGCTGATGGACCTGTTCCACGAAAGTCTGAGCATCAGTGAAAAGCGCCGCGTCCATTTCCACGCCTTTATGATCGAGGTTCACGCCAGGCTCCGCATCGAGCGCGAGAAGGAGACGGGCGATCCGATCCCGCCCGTTGCCGCCGCTCTCGCCCGGAACCTCAAATGCCTCGCCTTCGACGAAATGGTGATCAACAATTCGGCCGATGCGATGATCATGAGCCGGCTGTTCACCGCGCTGATCCGCGATGAGGGGGTGACCGTGGTCACCACCTCCAACCGACCGCCGTCGCAGCTTTACAAGGACGGGCTCAACCGCGAGCATTTCCTGCCCTTCATTGATCTGATCGAGCAGGAACTCGATGTGCTGCCGCTCAATGGCCCGGTCGATTACCGGCTCCAGCGGCTCGCGGGCATGGACACCTGGCACACGCCGCTGGGTGAGGACGCGACAGTGCAAGTCCGCGAGGCCTTCTTCCGCCTCACCGACTATTCGCCCGAGGACTATATCCATGTTCCTTCGATCAATCTCGAAATCGGCGGCGGGCGGAAGTTGTGGGTGCCCAAAACCCTGAAGGGTGTCGCGGTGTTCAGCTTCAAAAAACTGTGCGCCGAGGCGCGAGGGGCGGTCGATTACCTCACCGTCGCTCGGACCTACCACACGGTGATCCTCGTCGGCATCCCCCGCATGGGCCCGGAAAACCGCAACGAGGCGGCACGCTTCGTCACCCTGATCGACGCGCTCTATGAACACAAGGTCAAGCTGCTGGTGACCGCCGATGCCGATCCGGCGGACTTGTACCAGGCTGGGGACGGCCACTTCGAATTCGAACGCACCGCCAGCCGCCTCATGGAAATGCAGAGCGCGGAGTATCTGGCGCTGGGTCATGGCGAGGATTGACACCCTTCCCCTGGATCTTGAATGCCGTGCCAGTGCTACCCATCTCCTGTTCCATTCCGGCGGCAACACCCCGCCGAGGTGGGTACTCGAAATGATCGAAATTCGTCCCTTCACTGGGCTGGGCCATGCCGACCACGGCTGGCTCGATGCCCGTCACCACTTCAGCTTCGCCGACTACCGCGATCCCGCCCGCATGGGCTGGGGCGCGATCCGGGTGTGGAACGACGATACCATCGCGGCCGCCACCGGCTTCGCGCCGCATCCGCACAAGGACATGGAGATCGTCACTTTCGTGCGCACCGGGGCGATCACCCACAAGGACAGCTTGGGCAACGAAGGCCGCACCGGCGCCGGGGATGTCCAGGTGATGAGCGCGGGCACCGGCATCGTCCATGCCGAGCATAACCGCGAAGATGCAGCGACCACCCTGTTCCAGATCTGGATAGAGCCTGACCGCACGGGGGAAGCGCCAAACTGGGGCCAGCGCGAATTCCCCCGCGGCGAGCGGGCAGGCGGCTGGGTCATCGTCGCCAGCGGTAATCCCGAGGGTGACGACGCCCTGCCTTTGCGTGCCGATGCCAAGGTGCTGGCGGCGACGCTAAGCGATGGGCGGACGGCGGAATATCGGACTGACCCGGCGCGGCATTGCTATCTGGTCGCGGCAAGCGGACGGATCCGGGTAAACGGCCAGGAGGCAGGCCCGCGCGACGGTGTGGCGGTGCAGGGCGAAACTACGATCCTGGTCGAGGCGCTTGGCGATGTTGAAGTGGTTTTGGTCGATGCGATTTAAGCTGCCCTAAGCCGCCTTGGCCTGGCGTTCCTGAGCCGATGCCAGGCGCTGCATCAATTTCAGATCTTTTTCCCTTAACTGCAAGGCGGCATCGGCCCACAGTTCGACGATCTCGTAAAACTCCGCCATCGCGATCGGCGAGGCAATTCGCATTGCCCGGCGCGAGGCGACCAGGCCGGAATGGCGGCGCTGCGATTTTGTCATGAAGCTGCGCACGGCGTCGATGCCTTGGCCGGGGGCAGCCAGTTGATGGACCACGCCCAGATCATATAAGTCCTCGGCCGAATAGGTCTGATCCGACAGGATCATGCGATCGGCAATGGCGGTGCCGAGCTTGCGCGACAGCAGCGCATGCGCACCCATTCCTGGGAACAGGCCGAATATGACTTCGGGCAGGCCAAACATGGACCCGCGCTCGGCAATGACGAAATCGAATGACAGCAAGGCTTCGAACCCCCCGCCCAGTGCCTGACCCTGGACAAGCCCGATGGTCACCACTGGCAGGTTTAGCGCGTGCCTGTTGAGATCGAGAATTTCAACGCAGCGCTTGCCGTAAGCCACCAGTCCCGCGCGATTGCCGGCACGAATCAGTTCGGCGAACAGTTGCAGGTCGCCGCCGTAGCAGAATACGCCCGGCACCCGGCTGCCGAGAACCAGGAAGTCGAGCGGCGTGCGACCAGGACCAAATCCCTGGAGGATGAGCCGCTGCCAGTTCTCAAAATCGGCGAGCAAGGGCGGGGTAAAACTGGGCCGGCCGGAAGGCCGCATGTAGGTCCACAAAGCCCGTTGCTCGGCATCGTAGAGTACATCCAATTCTTCCAGCGCGAACAGCTTCTCCGGAATTCCGAGCCGTTGATTCGATGCGCGAAGGAAGAATTCTTCCTCATTATTCAATGGTATGGCGGAAATACCAAGCGAGTTCCCGTCGCTCGTCCGCCGCACCAGATCGCCTGATAGCCGATCCATGATTACCCCCATGTTGCGCCCTTACCGCGCGCGCCCAGTCTGGCGATTTTGCCCGGTAATAGCGCATCCTAAGCCGGCTGTGGGGGGTTTGGCAAAGAGATTTTTTGCAAATTCGGTAAGCCCGCCAATAACGTGGCATAGACTACATTTTTTGGGCACGAAGCTGGTGGCATTCCCAAGTCAAGGAAAATACGAGAATGTACTTATCCAACTGCCCAATACTTCAAAACTCACGGGCCTAGGCATTAGGGCGCCGTATCGCGAAAAATCCCGCATATGGGGGGTTATACGGAAAACCATTCTACTTGTTGTGCACCAGCAGCGGCCGTCAGGAAACGATGCCCAGCCGCGACAGCGACCGGTCGAGCATCAGCAATTGCCACAGCAGCCGCGAGGCGTCCGACCGGCCGGAAATATGCGCCTCGGCGATCGCGCGCAACCGCGCCTTGTCGAACCAGCCGGTCCGGGCAAGCGCCGCGCTCTCGCCGATCGCCCGCGCCGCGCCGGCAAGCGGCCCGCGAAACCATTGCGCGATCGGCGTGACGAAGCCCTGCTTGGGCCGGTAAAGGATTTCGTCCGGGAGATAGCGCCGCATGGTGTGTTTGAGCAGCCATTTGCCCTGCCCTCGCCGCACCCGCAGCGCTTCAGGCAGGCTGGCGGCGAATTCGATCAGCCGGTGGTCGAGCAGCGGCTCGCGGGCCTCCAAACCAACCGCCATGCTCGCCCGGTCGACCTTGGTCAGGATATCGCCGGGTAGCCAGAACTTGAGGTCGGCATATTGCGCCCGGTCAAGCCCCGAGCGGGCGGGCGCAGTGCTCATCAATCGCACCAGCGCGTCCTCCGCCCGGTAACCCCCGCGCAATCGCTCGAATTCGGGTGTGTAAAGCGCGGCGCGCGCCTCCGGCCCGGTAACCGACAGGGCGCTCGCATAACCATGCTCGCTGCCCCCGGCGAGCGACAACAGTGTCGCCTTGGCCCGCAGCGGACGCGGCGCCCAGTCTGCCTTGGGATAGATCGCGCCCAACCCGCCCAACAGCGGGCCACGCAGGCCTTGGGGCAATAGCCCGCGAATGCGGTCTTCGCCGTGCTGGAAGACATGGCGGCGATAGCCGGCCATGGCCTCATCGGCGCCGTCGCCCGACAGCGCCACGGTAACGGTCTCGCGCGCCAGCTGACTGACCCGCCAGGTTGGCAAGGCGGAGGCGTCGGCGAAGGGCTCGTCAAACATCCAGGCAAGGTGATCGACCATTTCGAAATCGTCGGGCGAGACGGTCCGGCTGTGATGATCGGTGCCGAAGCGTTCGGCCACCTGTCGGGCGTAATCGCTTTCGTCGAGCGCGGCGATATCGAAGCCGATGCTGCAGGTCTTGACAGGGCTGCCGCTTGCCTCGGCCATCAGGGCGACGACGCTCGAACTGTCGACCCCGCCCGACAGGAAGGCGCCGAGCGGCACGTCGGCAATCATGCGTGATGACACCGCCTGGCGCAGCAGGTGGAGCAGTTCGGCCTCCAGATCGGCAGGCTTTTCCCTGCGCCGCCCGGCAAAGCTCACGTCCCACCATTGTTGCGCCGCAGGCATCGGCCGATCGTGGCTGAGCAGCAGCGAATGACCAGCAGCCAGCTTGGTGACGCCCTTCAGAATCGAGCGCGTGTCAGGAACATAGCCCCAGGCGAGGTAATCCTCGATCGCCAGAGGATCGGCGTCGCGGCGCAGTAGCGGATGGGCGGTCAGCGCCTTCAGCTCCGAACCGAAAATCAGGCTGCCATCGCTGAGCTGCGCCATGAACAGGGGCTTCACGCCGAGCCGGTCGCGGGCGAGGAACAGGCTACGCTGCGCAATGTCATAAATCGCAAAGGCGAACATGCCGTGCAGGCGCGACAAGCAGCTGGGCCCCCAGCGCTGCCAGGCGGCCAGGATCACCTCGCTGTCGCCATCGGTGCGGAACTGCACGCCCAGCCCGCGCAATTCCTCGCGCAGTTCGCGGAAATTGTAGATTTCGCCGTTGAACACCAGCATCGCCCGTCCGTCCGCCGATGCCATTGGCTGCGGCGAGCCGGCCAGATCGATGATCGACAGGCGGCGATGGCCGAGCCCGACACCCGGTGCGGTCCACACCCCGGAGCCGTCAGGGCCGCGATGGGCAATCGCGTCGCACATCCGCTCGACCCGCACAGGATCGACCGGCTTGGGCGTCGACAAGTGGAAAATTCCCGCAAACCCGCACATTGCACGGCGCTCTAGCGGAGGCCCGCGATGCGGTCCATCCAGGCACCTTGAGTGCCAGCGGCCTGTCGGAAGGCGGAAACTGTCTGCGCGGCTGACTGCCCCGGTTTATCCTCGGCGGAAAGGATCAGAACCATGGTCGGCCGTGCACGCAGCAGCAAGCGGTCTTTCAGGCTGGCGAGGCGAAGGCGGGCAATGCTACCGGTCAGCAGCGGGCCGGTCCGGTACGTGGTATGGGCCAGGCGCGCGGTGCCACCTGAACCTAGCAACCGATCGGAAGTTGCATGAACAATGGCTGGTCCCGGCGATTGCCACGCCCAGCCGCTATCCGGTCGCAACGCGCCCTCGCCGAAGCCGCCCGCCTCGCGGCCCGGCCCCTGCGAGGCGTAGAGCGCGAAGAAAACATCGATTTGCCGTCCACTGCCGTCAGCATAGCGTCCGAGGAGACGGTGCCCGGCACCGCTGGCGCGAGGCTGCCACCACTCGCGGGGGTTGTAATCGGCACGGCGCCAGCCCGGAACCTCGGGCAGGAAGAGCTGTTGGGGCAACGGTGCGGCAAGGGCATCGGCGGCCGCGACCCAGCTTTTCGCGCCGACACCCAGCGCCAGCAGCAGGAGCAGGGCCGCCACTGCGCTGATGCGCAGAGCCGCCAGCCTGTCGATCAGGCGAGATGCGGAGATCGCGTCCGCATCGAT
>JANMCD010000106.1:0-2514 GCA_031360905.1 Novosphingobium sp. | reverse complement strand
CCCCCTGTTGCCCGCGCCTCCTTATAGGCCGCCAAGTCAAGCGTGACGAACGCACAAGGAACCCTCGTCCCATTGCCCCCGGGGCGAGGGTTTTCTTTTGCAGATTGTCCCCTGCTTAAGTCATCAGCACGAGCCTTGCTGGTCCCGGCTAACCCACCTAAAGCCGCAGCCATGGTCAAGATCGCCTCCTGGAACATCAATTCCGTGCGCTTGCGCATGCCGCAGGTCGAACGTCTGCTGTGCGAGCAGGCGCCTGACGTCCTCTGCCTGCAAGAGATCAAGACGATCGAGGAAACCTTCCCGCATGAGGCGTTCGAGCGGCTGGGCTACACTCACCGGGCGGTGCATGGCCAGAAGGGCTACCACGGCGTCGCGACCGTCAGCCGGATCCCGCTCAGGGAATTCAGCCGCCACGACTGGCAGGACAATGGCGAGGCGCGCCATGTCGGCGTCGAACTACTCGGGACTGGGCAGGGGATGATCCTGGAGAACGTTTATGTCCCCGCCGGCGGCGATATAGCCGACCGTGCGGTGAACCCCAAATTCGGCCAAAAGCTCGATTTTCTCGAGCGCATGACCCGCTGGGCGGATGCGATCGACCGGCCGACGCTGATCGTCGGCGATTTCAATATCGCGCCGATGGAAAGCGATGTCTGGAACCACAAGGCGCTGCTCAAGGTGGTCAGTCACACCCCGATCGAGGTTGAAACGCTCGCCCGCTTCCGCGATGCGCATGGCTGGGCGGACCTCGGGCGCGCGCATATTCCCGCCCCCGCGCGTAATTTCACATGGTGGAGCTACCGCGCCAAGGATTGGAAAGAAGGCGACCGGGGACGACGGCTGGACCATATGTGGGCCTCGCCCGAGCTGGCGCCGCAGGCCCGGGCGCACCGCGTAGTCGAGGATACCCGTGACTGGGTGCAATGCTCCGACCATGTGCCGCTGATCACGGAGTTCGATCTCTGAGCAAGTCGCAGCCCTCCCCGGCGCGCCGCGTGGCGCTGGCGATCGATGCGCTGCGTCACGGCTGGCCGCTTGAATTCGACGGTGCCTTCACCCTGCTGCCGGCCGAAACCGGCTTCGGCGATGGGATTGCCGCCCGGCGCATGCTGATCTCCTCCGCGCGCGCTGCGACGCTCAAGCTTGCCAACCAGCGCGAAGCAGCAGAGCCCGATGCGCCGGTGCTGATCCGGGGCGCGGAACCCTTCGACCTTGCCCATGCCCGCGCGGTGGCCGACCCGGCGCTCGATCTCGTCTACCCGATGAAGGGTCCGTTCGCCGCCGAGCATCTGGATGACCGGGGCGCAGCGGCTGCGGCGCTGGAGTTGGCGCGGCTGGCCGGGATATTGCCGGCGTTCCTGGTCGATCCCGCACGCGCAGGGGAGGCGCAGACCGTCTCGCCCGCCGATCTTGCCGCGTGGAAGGACACATCGAACCTTGCCATCGCCGCCCGCGCCCGGCTGCCGATTGGCGCCAGCGAGGAAACGGAAATCGTTGCGTTCCGCTCGGCCAACGACCTGCGCGAACATATCGCGCTGATTGTCGGCCGGCAGAGCGGAGACTTGCCGCCGCTGGTCCGGCTCCATTCTGAATGCCTGACCGGCGACATCCTCGGCAGCCTCAAATGCGATTGCGGCCCGCAGCTCGATGCCGCGCTGGCGGCGATGGCGCAGGAGGCTGCGAACGGCTCGGGCTGGGGGGTGCTGCTATATCTGCGGCAGGAAGGCCGCGGCATCGGTCTGATCAACAAGCTGCGCGCCTACCGGTTGCAGGACCAGGGCTTTGACACGGTGGACGCCAACAACCGCCTCGGCCTGCCCACCGAAGCGCGCGATTTTCCGGTGGCGGCACGGATGCTGGCGTTGCTCGGGGTGCAAACGATCCGGCTGATGACCAATAACCCGGCCAAGGTCGCTGCGCTGGAGGCGGAGGGCGTGGCGGTCGCCGAGCGGGTCGCCCACCAGCTCCCGGCCAATCCGCACAATGCCCGCTATCTGGCGACCAAGCGCGACCGGGCGGGGCATTTGTTGTAATTCAACGCCGCTCGAACCGTTTCAGTCCCTCGCCCAGCGCATTGGCCCCGATCGCCAGCGCTTCGCCCGACCAATCCGCGACGAATATGCTGCCCCAGCCGACGCCGGGCGCGAATCGCGCGTCGTTGCCCGCGATCACCAGACCGGCCGAGCTGTTGACCCTGCCTTCTGCCGCCACCGCGATGAAGGCGGAGTGGTTTTCCTTGTCCTTGCCCTGGACGAACCAGTTACCCGCGATCCGGCCGCTGGCGCCGGCGGGCAGATCGATCATGTAATTGGTCGCGCGGCCGGCGGAATCGTCGAAGCTGGAATCGAGCACGGCGATGCGCGCGGTGCGGCTCTTGAGGTAATGGCCGCCGCGTCCCGCCTCAAAGCGGCTGCGCGTGACGGTGAGCGCGTCATAGTCGCCGATATAGACCGAATGGGCGCAGCCGCCCGCGCCCTCGCAGGTGCCGAGGCGGGTGAAGGTCGATTTGTCGAT
>JANMCD010000268.1:0-16467 GCA_031360905.1 Novosphingobium sp. | reverse complement strand
GGGCTGAAGAACGCCGCCGCGGTAATGATCACCGCCGACCTGCCCGCCTTCGCCAAGCCGGGCCAGCGCATCGACATCACCGTCTCGACCATCGGCAAGGCCAAGAGCCTGCGCGGCGGGGCGCTGATCATGGCGCCGCTCTATGGTGCGGACGGGCAGATTTACGCGATGGCGCAGGGCAACCTCGCGGTTGGCGGGCTCGGTATCTCGGCCAAGGACGGCTCGCAGCTCACTGTCAACGTGCCGACCGTCGGCCGCATCGCCGAGGGCGCCAGCGTCGAGCGCGCGGTCGCTACCGGGTTCGAAAGCGGCGATGTCGTGCGCTACAATCTGTTCGCGGCTGATTTCCTCACCGCCGCCAGGGTGCGCGATGCGATCAACCGCCGCCTGCCCGGCACCGCCTCGGTCGAGGACGGGGTGACCATCGCGCTGCACCTGCCGCAGGGCGCCGACACCCGCGCCAGCCTGATGGCGGCGATCGAGATGGTCGAAGTGACGCCCGCCGAAACCCCCGCGCGGGTAATCGTCAACAGCCGCACCGGCACCGTAGTGATCAACAGCGCGGTGCGGCTCAGCCCGGCCGCGATCAGCCACGGCAAGCTGACCGTGCGGATCGACGAGAAACCCACGATCAGTCAGCCCGCCCCGTTCAGCCAGGGCGAGACCGCCGTGCAGCAGGACAGCACCATAAGCACCGACGAACAGGGGAACCATGTCGCGCTGTTCAAGGGCGGCGCCTCGCTGGCGAGGATTGTCGATGCCCTCAACCTGCTCGGCGTCAGCCCGTCGGATCTCGTCGCGATCCTCGAGGCGCTGAAGCAGGCCGGCGCGCTCAAGGCGGAGATGGTGGTAATATGAACCCGGTCCTAGCGCCCATCTCCGCCCCCATTCCACAGGCGGCGGACCCGCGCGAGAAGCTCGCCGCGGCGGCGAAACATTTCGAGGCGATCTTCGTGCGCCAGATGCTGGCCGAGGCGCGCAAGAGCCAGTTCGGCGGCGATCAGCTCGGCGGGCAGGCGATGGATACCTTCCGCCAGATGCAAGACGAACGCTTCGCCGATATCGCGGCGGAGCGCGGGGCGTTCGGGCTGGCCAAGATGATCGAGGCGCAGTTGCAAAGAACACTGGACACTGAATCCCCCTCCCGCTTGCGGGAGGGGTTAGGGGTGGGCCCTACCGGCTCTAGTACCACCTTCGGACTGACCAACCTCCAGCCCCTGCAGCAAGCGGGAGGGGGGAAATAACCCATGGCCTCCGACCTTCTCTCGATCGCCAAAAGCGGCGCCATGGCGGCCCGCATCGCGCTCGACGTCACCGCGCAGAACATCGCCAACGCCTCGTCCGATGGCTATATCCGCCGCAGCGTGCGGCTCGAGGAGCTGGCCTCCTCGGGCGGCTTCGGGCGGATCGGCGAAGTTTCGCTGTCGGGCGTCCGGCTCGGCGGCGTGACCCGCAACGCCGATGCCTTCCGCCAGGCCGAAGTGCGCCGCACCGGGGCCGATGCGGCGCGGGCCGAAGCGGAAGTCGCCGGGCTTGAGAACATCCAGGCCGCATTCGAACAGTCCGGCGTGTTTCCCGCGATCGTTGCCTTCGAGGCCTCGCTGCGGCAGCTGGCCACCGATCCGGTCGATCCTGGTCTGCGCGCCGCGGTGATCGAGGATGCGCGGACGATGACCCGCACCTTCAATATCGCCGCGACCAGCCTTGATGCCGCCGGCAACGGCCTGCGCTTTGAGGCCGCGGACGGTGTCAATCAGGTCAACCAGCTGGCGGGCGAACTCGCCAGGGTCAATCTTCAACTCGCCCGCGCCTCCGGCGCCAGCAGCGACCAGACCGCGCTGCTCGACCAGCGCGATTCGCTGCTTGAACGGCTGAGCCGCTATACCGATGTCACCACCACCTTCGCCCCCGACCAGACCGTCGAAGTTCGCCTCGGCGGCGCGTCAGGACCACAGCTGGTGATAGGCGGCAGCGCCACTTCGTTTGCCATGGCGGCGGCGGCGGACGGCACAATCTCCTTCACCCTCGGCACGGCCCCAGTAACGCTGGCCGCCGGCTCGCTCGCCGGCAAGGCGCAGGCGCTGGTCAAGCTCACCGATGTCCGCACCCGGCTGGACACTGTCGCGGCCGGGCTGATCGCCACGGTCAACGCCGCGCAAACCGGCGGCATCGCGCTGGATGGCAGCGCCGGCCAGCCGCTGTTTGCCGGAACCGATGCCGCAAGCTTCGCCCTCGCCTTCGAGAACGGCAGCCTGATCGCCACCGCACCCGCCGGCGGCGGGGCCGGCAGCCGCGATCCCGCCAACCTTACGGCGCTGCGCAATATGCTTGGCACAACCGATCCCGCTGGCGCGCTGGACGCGCTGCTGTTCGACATTTCGGGCAATGTCGCCGGCCGCACGCTGACACGCGATGCGCTCAGCGCGATTGCCGGCAACGCCAGCATCGCCCTCAAGGCGCAGGCCGGGGTCAATCTCGACCATGAGGCGGTCAATCTGATTCGCTACCAGCAGGCCTTCCAGGCCTCCGGCAAGGCGATGCAGGTCGCTTCCAACATCTTCGACACATTGCTGGCAATCAGGTGAGCGTGCCATGACCGTCATCGCCACCAGCACCAGCGCCTATTTCGACCGGTCGGTCCAGGACATGGCATCGCTGCGCGCCCGCGCCGAGGGTTTGCAAAAGCAGCTCGGCAGCGGGCAGAAACTGGCGCGCTCCTCCGACAATCCACTCGCCGCCTCGCGGCTGCGCACGCTCGCCCGGGCCGACACACTGGCGACCATCGACACCGCCAACGCCGGCCGCGCGGCCGCCGACCTCAAGCTGGCCGACGCCGCGCTCTCCTCCTTCGCCGAATATATCATCCGCGCCCAGGAACTGACGACCCAGGCCGCAAGCGGCGTGCTGTCATCCAGCCAGCGCGCCGGCATCGGCACCGAACTGCTGCAAATCCACGGCAATCTCGTCGCGCTGGCCAATAGCCGCGATGCGGCCGGACATGCGCTGTTCGGCGGCGAGACGGCGGGCGGTGCCTATGCGCTGGATAGCGCTGGCAACGCGGTTTACACCGGCACCGCGGCAGCCGGCGAGCTGGCGCTGGGCGACGGCCAGAGTGTCAAGCGCGGCCTGACCGGGCCGGAATTCCTTAATTTTACCGTCGCTGGCAATCCCACCAATCTGATGGCGGTGATGAAAGGCCTCGGCGAAGCGCTGCAAGGTGCCGCGGCCGATCCGGCGCAGGCCGCGCGCGATGCGCTCGGCTCACTCGGTGAGGCGCTCGACGCGGTCACCACTAGCCAGACCCAGATCGGCGCACGCCTCGCCTGGATCGACCTGACCACCGAGCGCCGCACGATGCTGTCTGAAATGAACGCGGGCGAAGAGGCCGAAATCGGCGGCACCGACATGGCCGGCACCATCGCCGAGTTGCAGCAGGTGATGCTTGTGCTGGAGGCCAGCCAGGCCAGCTTCGCCAAGCTCGCCAACCTTAGCCTGTTCGACCTGCTGCGCTGAGCGCGGCCAATGCGTTTTCAGAAGGCCTAATTCATGTTTGTTGCCATCGGTTTCGTCATCCTGCTGGTCATGGTGTTTGGCGGTTTCGCCCTGACCGGCGGCGCGCTTGGGCCAGTCATGCACGCCATTCCGCACGAAATGCTGATCATCGGCGGCGCCGCCATCGGCGCGACCGTCACCGGCAATTCCATGCATGAGCTCAAAGCGCTCGGCGGCGGCTTTGCCAAACTTTTCAAGGGCCCCAAGCACACCAGGCAGGATCATATCGATGCGATCATCCTCACAACCCGCCTGATGAAGCTATTGCGATCGGAAGGTCCGGTGGCGATGGAGAGCCATGTCCAGGATCCGCCCAATTCGGCGATCTTTGCGGAATTCCCCCGGCTCCTGGCAAATGGGCCGCTGATTGCGCTGATCGCCGACACGCTGACCCTGATCGTCGTCTCTTCCGGCACACTCGAAATCCATGCGGTCGAAGAGGTGATGGACAATGCGTTGAAATCCCATTTTCACGAAATGCACGAACCGCAACACGCGCTGACCACCCTGGCCGATGCTCTTCCCGCACTCGGCATCGTCGCTGCCGTGCTGGGAATCGTAAAAACCATGGGCTCGATCGACGAGCCGCCGGCTGTACTCGGCGGGATGATCGGCTCGGCGCTGGTGGGCACCTTCATGGGCGTGCTGCTGGCTTACGGCGTGGTCGCACCGATGGCCGGACGCCTGAAACAGGTGATCGAGGCGGACGAGCAGATCTTCCATGCGGTCAAGCAGGTGGTGATCGCCAGCCTCCACGGCTGGCCGCAGCCGCTGGTGGTGGAAAGCGCCCGCTCCGGCCTCGGCCACGCCTTCCGCCCGGGCCTCTCGGAATTGCTCGACGCGCTGCGGGGGCGGTAAGCCATGGCCGCCAAGGCAAATGCACGCGGCAAGAACGAGCCGCCGCCGATCATTGTCAAGAAGATCACCGTCGTCGCCGCCGGCCACCACGGCGGCGCGTGGAAAGTCGCCTATGCCGATTTCGTCACTGCGATGATGGCCTTCTTCCTGCTGCTGTGGCTGCTTGGCGCGACCACCGAAAAGCAGCGCAAAGGTATCGCCGATTATTTCACCCCGACCCTGGTCAAGGTGAAGCAGGGCAGCGCCGGCTCGGACGGACTGCTCGGCGGTTCCTCGCTGACCGATGTCGACGATTATCCCCACCGCGCCGGCCAGACCGGCACCAAGACGATGACGGTACCGCGCGATGTCACCGGCGGGCCCAAGGAGGGCAGTGGCCACTTGAAGACAGTGCAGCACATGAAGCAACAGCTCGAGGCGAAGCTGCAGTCGACCGAACAACTCAGGCGCATCGCCCGGCAGGTCCGTCTGGTCGATACCAGCGAGGGCATCCGCATCGATCTGGTCGACAACGCCGACTTCGCGATGTTCCGCCTCGGCACCACCTTGCTGACGCCTGACGCGGTCCAGCTTCTGCGGGTGATCGCCGAGACTGTCGGCCCCCAGGGCGGCGGACTGTCGATCCGCGGTCACACCGACTCGCTGCCGTGGCGGCCGGGGGTGACGACCAACAACTGGTCGCTATCCGCTGGCCGCGCCGAGGCGACCCGCCAGCAACTTATCCGCAGCGCCATCCCCGAAGCCCGCTTCGCCCGCATCGAAGGCGTCGCCGCGCGCGAACCGCTGATCAGTGACAACCCGGCGGACCCGCGCAACCGGCGCATCTCGATCTTACTGATGCGGTAGGAGGGAATAGAATTTTATTTAAAAAGGATAGTTTCCATCCTTTTTCTGTGGCATTGCCAATTCAATGCTCGAGTACGATCCCGATAAAAGCGCAGCCAACATGGCCAAGCACGGGATCGATTTCGAACAGGCGCAAGAACTCTGGCTCGACGAAGCACGGGCCGAGGTCGAATCGGAGGGTGGCGCAGAGGTGCGCTGGCTCTTGATGGGCAAGATCGAACGTCGGCATTGGACAGCGGTTTACACGATGCGTGACGGAAAAGTCCGTATCATCTCGGTCCGCCGATCGCGAGCGAATGAGGTAAGAGACTATGGCAGCCGCCAAGACAATTAGTGCTGAAGAATTCGACCGCCGTTTCGATGATGGCGAGGATATGAGCGACTATCTCGACTGGTCTTCATTTCGGCGCCCCGGCCTCGAATCGAAGCGCGTCAACCTCGACATGCCCCAGCACATGGTCGCCAAGCTCGACAGCCACGCCCGCAAGCGCGGCGTAACCCGCCAGGCGCTGATCAAGATGTGGCTGGCGGACCGGCTGGAGGTTTCCCCTTAGGGTGTAGCAGTTGGGGATTGATTGCTGGCAGCTCGTCCCCGGAAGCACGCAAGGCCCCTCTTGTACCCACCCCAAAAAAGCCCGGCGGTTCCTGGAGGAACCGCCGGGCCAGCCTGCCTGGGGGGAGCAGGCTCAATGTAGCGCTTGGCTTATCCGCGCAGCAGCGACAGCACGTTTTGCTGGCTCTGGTTGGCTTGGGCGAGCATCGCCGTCGAGGCCTGGCTGAGGATCTGCGCCTTGGCCATCGCGGTGGTTTCCGAAGAGTAATCGGCATCCTCGATCCGCGAGCGGGCGTCGGACAGGTTGGTGACGTTGCTGGTCAAATTGTTGATCGCCGATTCAAGCCGGTTCTGCGAGGCGCCCAGATTGGCGCGGGTCGAGGAAATCTCGTCGAGCGCGGTCGAGATGTCGGCCAGGTCGGTCGCACCCGGTGCCGTGAGATTAACTGCCAAGGCTGCGGTGACGCCGGGTCCGGCGCTGACATCGCCGAAGGTCAGGTCGATCGTGTCGCTGGCGCTGGCGCCGACCTGGATTTTCACAGTGCCAGCCGTACCCGCCGTGCCGTCGAACAATTTGTTGCCGTTGAATTCGGTGTTGGCGAGGACGTCGGTGATCTGCGCCTGCAGCTGCGTAACTTCCGCCTGCATCTTGGTGCGGTCGCCAGTCGAATAGGTGTCGCTGGCGCCCTGTACCGCGAGTTCGCGGACGCGCTGCAGCATGTTGGTGACTTCCGACAGCGCGCCTTCCGCGGTCTGCGCCATCGAGATGCCGTCGTTGGCGTTGCGCATACCCTGGTTCATGCCGCGCACCTGCGGAGTCATCGAAGTGGCGATGGCAAGGCCAGCGGCGTCGTCCTTGGCGCTGTTGATGCGCTTGCCGGTGGACAGGCGTTCCATCGCCATGCCGAGCATCTTGTTGGCGGAATTCGAAGCGTTCGAAGCGCGGATCGCGCTGATGTTGGTGTTGATGACTGCCATGATTAAACTCCCGATAAGATTCCCGAAGTTGGGGGAGCGACCGGCTAATCCGGCAGCTGCCATGGGGAAGAGCGGCAGCGCGGCGGGGAAGTTAAGGGCGGCGTTCTGCCGGACCGAATGCGGCCGCCTCGCCGCCTGCCCGCCGGATTACGCAGTTCTACGAGGCCTTAAATTTCCGGAGCCTTTGCCGTTTGCACGGCAATACAGCCTTCCAAAGCATGGTTAACGGGGGGCTCGTAAAGATGAACGGACTGGAATTCAGCGAGAGTGTCGCGCGGCTCCACGCCCCGCTCGTCCAGCGCGCGGCGGCGATTGCCGGCGCTAACGGGCAGGCCGTTCCCGTGCTCCTGCGAGATGCCGACGACCGCTCGCCGCTGCCGCCGCGGGTCCATGCGGTAACGCTGGAGAAAGCCGCCCGCCCGGCGCTGCGGCGCGACAGCAAAACCCGCGTCGCCATCGCCTACCGTGATCCCGCCAGCGACGGCGCGCTGGCTGCGCTGCTCGCCGCCATCGCCCAGCCCGGCGCGCCGATCGCCGCCGATCCTGAAAGCCTCTCCATCCTCGCCCTCGCCGAACGGCTGGCGGCGAGCGAGATTCCCGTCCTCATCAATGGCCCCACCGGGACCGGCAAGGAAGTGCTCAGCCGCTTCATCCACGTCCGCAGCCCCCGCGCCGCCGGGCCGTTCGTCGCGGTCAATTGCGCCGCCATGCCCGAGACCATGCTTGAGGCGCTGCTGTTCGGCCACCAGAAAGGCGCCTTCACCGGCGCCACCCAGGCGAGCGAGGGCTTCTTCCGCTCGGCCGACGGCGGTACGCTGCTGCTCGACGAGATCGCCGAGATGCCGCTGCAATTGCAGGCCAAACTGCTGCGCGCGTTGCAGGAGGGCGAAGTCGTGCCGATCGGCTCGACCCAGCCGATCCGGATCGATGTCCGCATTATCGCCTGCGCCAACCGCGACCTGCCCACCGAAGTCGCCGAAGGCCGCTTCCGCGCCGATCTGTTTTACCGCCTGAATGTGTTCCCCCTGGCGCTGCGCCCGTTGCGCGAGCGGGCCGAAGACATTGCGCCGCTCGCCTTCGCGCTGGCGCTGCGCCATGCCCCCGCCGGCCGCGCTGTTCCGTGGCTTACGGACGGCGCGCTTGCCCTGCTGAAACTCCACGGCTGGCCGGGCAATGTCCGCGAGCTGGAAAACGTCATCCGCCGGGCGCTGCTGCTGGCGGACGGGAGCGAAACGATCGAGCCTGCTCACATCGTGTTCGACAGCCCCGCGCGGCTGGTGACCAGCGAGCCGGCGATGCCCGAGGAGCCCGCGCCCGCCGGCCGGCTGTCCAACATCGTCCAGCTGTCCGAGGCGCGGGCGATCATGGATACGCTCGACGCCTGCGGGGGCAGCCGCATTGCGGCGGCCCGCCAGCTCGGCATATCCGAGCGCACCCTGCGCTACCGCCTCGCCTCATTCCGTGAGGCCGGCATCGCGCTTGCCGGCGGTCGGCGATGAGCGGGCCTAGCGGAATCCCGGGCAGCATTGGCAGCGCCGCCAGCGTCCAGCAGATCATCGCCTTGCGCCAGCAGATCATCGACCGTTCGGCGCTGCTCCAGCAGATTCACACCCCCCAGCAAGGCGCGGAGGCGCCGGCGGAAACGGGCGGCGAGACTGGCGGCTTTTCCAATGCGCTCAAATCCGCGCTCGACGGGGTCAGTGCCAGCCAGACCAGGGCCGAGGCGCTGAGCGATGCTTATCAGCGCGGCGAGGTCACCGATGTCGCCAAGGTGATGCTGGCGCGCCAGGAAGCCGGGGTCGCCTTCGAGGCAACCCTGCAGGTGCGCAACCGGCTACTGTCCGCCTACCAGGAAATCATGCGGATGGGAGTCTGATAGATGAGCGACCTCGTTCCCGCCGCGCCCCAGTCATCTTTGCTGACCCCGCTCACCGATCCGGCAGGCGGGCCGGCGCTGACCCGGCTGCGCAGCTTTGCCGGCCAGCCGCCGGTGCGGCGGATACTGCCCTGGTTCTTCGGCCTGTCCGCAATTGGCGGCGCCGCGCTGACCTGGGCCATGATCGCCCCCGGCCCGCAGCGCACACTTTACTCCCAGCTCAGCGACGGCGAGCGGGCGAGTGTCGTGGAGGCGCTCGACAAGGCCGCAGTCGCCTATCGCATCGACAATCAGACTGGCGCACTGACGGTGGCTGAGGACGATTTCTACCGGGCCCGCATGCTCGCCACCGCCGATGGCGCGCTGGCCAGCCCTGATAGCGGCGCCGGCGGCAAGCTCGAAGATCTGCCGATGGGCGCCAGCCGCACGCTCGAGGCAGAGCATGTGCGGGCATCGCGCGAGCGTGAGCTGGTGCTGACGATCATGCAGATCGACGGCGTCGAGGCAGTCCGGGTTCACCTTGCCGAGGGTGAGAAATCGGTGTTCGTGCGCGAAAACGCGCTCCCCTCGGCCTCGGTCATGGTCCGCCTAGCGCGCGGCCGGCAGATGGGCGACAGCCAGGTGGCGGCAGTGGTCAATCTCGTCGCCGCCGCGGTGCCGGGAATGTCGCCCGATGCGGTGCGCGTTGTCGACCAGCACGGCCGGCTGCTGACCGACCGCAAAAGCGCGGACAGCAACCGGCTCGAACTGCAGGCGCAGATGGAGGAAAAGCTGCGCGCCCAGGTTGCCCAGCTGCTCACCCCGATGCTGGGTGAAGGCAATTTCACCAGCGAGATCCAGGCTGATCTCGACATGGACCAGGTTACTTCGGCGCGCGAGAGCTATGACAAGGCCGGCGTCGTGCGCTCCGAGACGCAGCAGCAATCCTCGACCAGCGGACCCCAACAGGCGGGCGGCGTGCCGGGAGTGATGTCGAACACACCGCCGCCGGCCGCCACCGTGAAACCTGGCCCGCCGCTGGGCGGCCCGCCAAGCCCGGCTCCCCCTCCCGCCATCAACGGCGAGGCCAGCACCACCCGCAATTACGAGCTTGGCCGCGAGGTCGCGGTCGCCAATTCCAGCCCCGGCAAACTCAAGCGGCTGTCGGTCGCGGTGGCGATCAGCGCCAAGGCGATGAAATCGACCACGGCTGATATCGACCAGATCAAGCAGCTGGTCAGCGCCGCCGTCGGCCTCGATCCCCAGCGCGGCGATCAGGTTGCGGTAGTAGCGCGCAATTTCAGCGGGGCGGAGGAGTTGACCGGCCTGCCGTTCTACGAAACCGTCTGGTTCGCCACCCTACTGCGCAATGGCGTCGCGCTGTTCGCAGTGCTGCTGGTGCTACTGCTTGGCGTGCGCCCGCTGATCAAGGCGCTGCGGCGGCAACCGGGCGAGGCTGGCGGAACGGGCGCTGCCGAGACCGGCCCGCACGCCTTGCCAGCCCCTGCGCTATCCCGCCCGATAGATCCCGCCCGGCTCAACCAGCAGGTCGGGCTGGCGCAGCAGCTGATCGCCCAGCAGCCCGAGACCGCCGTCGCCGCCCTGCGCCAGATGCTCAGCCAGACCGAGCCGGGGGCCGCCGCATGAGCGCGACCGAACCGCTCGGCCCAAAACTCGCAGACGCCGACCGCGCCGCAGTCATGGTGATGCTGCTTGAAGATGACCAGGCCGCACAAATTCTCGCCCAGCTCGAACCGCAGGAGCTGCGGCTGCTTGGCGAAAAGATGTGCGCGCTCGGCGAAATCCACCCTGAGGTGATCGCCCACGCCATCGCCGGCTTTGTCGAGAAGACTGAGCGGCTTGGCGTTACGCCGCATGACCGCATCGGCCACGTGCGCTCGCTGATGACGCGCGCTGTCGGCGACGTGAAGGCCAGCAATCTGATGAGCCGCATCGCGCCGGAAGAAGTTCAGGTCTCGCCGCTGGACCTCGCCCGCTGGTTGACGCCGCAGGTGCTCGGCCCGCTGATCAAGGGCGAACATCCGCAGGCGATCGCTGTGCTGCTGGTCCAGCTCGATCCGGAAGTCGCCGCCGAATTGCTGCACTCGCTGCCGCCGCAAATCCAGCCCGAAATCGTTCACCGCATCGCGACGCTGGGCCCGGTTTCGCCCGATGCGTTGGCAATGCTGGAGGAGCTGCTCGCCCGCCGCATCGGCGAGCGCCACGGCCAGAACGCGCTAACCATGGGCGGCGTACGCGATGCCGCCGCGATCATCAACAATTCGGGCAAGGCTGTGGAAAAACGGGTGTTGCCCGAGATCGCCAGGCTCGACAAGGCGCTCGCCCGGCAGATCGAGGGCGAGATGTTCAAGTTCGAGCACCTCTTCGCGCTCGATGCCCAGGCGATGGGCACGCTGCTGCGCGAGGTCGACAACGATGCCCTGATCGATGCGCTGAAGGGCATCGCCGAAGACGAACGCGAATGCTTCTTCCGCGCCATGTCGAGCCGCGCCGCTGACGGCGTCAAGGACGAGATCGCCTCGCGCGGAAGGGTCAAACTCGCCGATGTCGTCGAGGCGCAGAAGCAGGTAGTGGCGGCGGCACGGCGGCTGGCGGCGGAGGGCACGATCCAGTTCGGCTCCGCAGCAAGCGACAATGATTATGTCTGAGGGGTTTGAGCCGATGGGCGACCCGGTCCCCCTCCCGCTTGCCAGTCTCGGGGCAACTACCGGCTTCCGCACCGACACCCGTTTCGCCCTCGCGCCAGGCCCGCCGCATGCCGCACCGCAAGATCCCCTCGCCCTCGCCTGGGCTGAGGGTTTCGCCGCAGGCGCGAACGAAGCGCGCGCCCAAGCGCAAGATCAGGCCTGCCGCGACGCCGTTGCCCGCGAAGCCCTCACCCTCGCCTTCACCCGGCTCGATGCCGAGCTGGCAGAAACCCTGCGTCAGCGCCTGCACGATACCGTCGCCGCGCTTTGCCAGGCCGCGCTCGCGCCGCTGGCGCTCAACGAGGATGCGTTGCTCCGGCGGATCGAGCGCGCCACCGCGATGTTCGCCCGCGCCGACGACGAACGCGTCATCCGGCTGCACCCGGACGACCTTGCGCTGATCTCCGCGCGGATCGGTGAGGACTGGGAAATCCTTCCCGACCCCGCGCTCGAACGCGGCGCGCTGCGGGTCGAGACGGCGAGCGGCGGCGCCGAGGACGGCCCGGCGCAGTGGCGGCTGGCGATTGCCGAGGCGATGCAATGATGGGGACCGACGGCAACTCAAATCCCCCTTCCCCGGCGGGGAGGGGCCGGGGGTGGGGGAGCGAGGCCGCAAGGCCACGCGTCACTGCTAGCGTGGAACCCCCACCGCAACCCCTCCCCACCGGGGAGGGGTTAGAAGGAATGAGATCGGCCGGGCAAGATTACACCGCCATCCTCGCCGACCTCGCCGCCGCCCCCATCACCCTCGGCCCCCGCCGCTATGGCCTGGTCGCCGCCTGCGACGGGGGCTTGCTCGAAGTCAGCGGCCTTGCCGTGCCGGTCGGCGCCTTGTGCGGGGTGTCACACGGCCGGAACGCCGCGCTGACCGCCGAGGCGATCGGCTTCCGCAATGGCCGAACGCTGATGGTGCTGCTCGGCGATTCCGTTTTGCTGCGGCCCGGCGCCCGCGTGCGCCCGGAAGGACGGCCCGGCCTGCTGCCGGTTGGCGAGGCCTTCCTCGGCCGCGCCATCGATGGCGAGGCCCAGCCGATCGACGGCGGCGGACCCATCCATGCCCGCGCCGAATGGCCTGCGGGCGGCATCCGCACCGGCGCATTGGACCGCGCACCGGTGCGAACAAGCTTCGACACCGGGGTGCGCGCGCTCAACGCACTCACCACTTTCGGCGTCGGCCAGCGAATCGGTATCATGGCTGGCTCCGGCGTCGGCAAATCGGTGCTGCTCGACATGATCGCGAACGGTGCCGAGGCCGATGTCGTCGTCGTCGGCCTGATCGGCGAGCGCGCGCGCGAGGTTTCCGATTTCGTCGAGCGCCACATGAGCACGCATCAGCGCAGCCGCACCGTCGTCGTCGCCGTGCCCGCCGACCATGCGCCCAATCTGCGGCTGCGGGGCGCTTGCCAGGCGACGTGCCTCGCCGAATATTTCCGCGCGGCGGGCCTGCGCGTGCTCCTCATCATGGACAGCCTGACCCGCGTCGCCCATGCGGCGCGCGAAATCGGCCTGCTGCTCGGCGAGCCCGGAGCGGCCCGTGGGTATCCGCCCTCGGCGCTGGCGGCGATCACCAAATTGGTGGAGCGCGCCGGCAATTCGGCAGCGAGCGGCGGCTCGATTACCGGCATCTATACGGTGCTGGCCGACGGCGACAATCAGGACGATCCAGTGGTCGATACCGCCCGCTCGATCCTCGACGGGCATATCGTGCTGGCGCGCGAGCTTGCCCAGCGCGGGCAATATCCGGCGATCGACATCGCCGCCTCGCTCAGCCGGGTGATGAACGACATCGTCGCCCCCGAGTGCCAGCAGCTCGCCCGCGAATTCCGCGCGCTCACCGCCAATTATGAAGCCAACCGCGACCTCGTGCTGATGGGCGCCTACCGCGCCGGGGCCGACCCGCAGCTGGACCGCGCCATCGCCATGCACGAAGCGCTGACTGGCTTCCTCTGCCAAAGCGCGGGTGAATCCATTCCCCTCGCGCAAAGCTTCCGCGACCTCGCCGCCTTGCTGCTCCCGGACGCGGCGCCGTGAACCCCGATCGCGCCCGCCTGCTACGGCTTCAGCGGCTCGAGCGGCTGCGCGCCTATGCCCGTCAGGCCGCGGCGCTGGAATCGGCGCAGGCCGAGAGCACGCTAGCGCAGCTTGAGGCGCTGGCGATGCGGACCCGGCAGCTCGCGGCGAATTACACCCAGCGCAGCGAGGCCCGCGACGGCGCGGCGCTGCAACAGCTCACGCGCTTCGCCAGCGGCTTGCAGGGCATTTCCGCCAGCACCTCGGGCGACGCGATGCAGGCGCGCCGCCTCGCCGACACAAAACTTGCTGCGCTCGCCGCTGCCGAACGCCGCCGTGCCGCCGCGCAGGACCGCGCCGATGACCAAGCGCGCAGCCTCGCCCGACCTGGCGAGGAGCCGGTGGGCGGTTCGCGCCGGCCACTTGGCACGGGTCTTGAACAGTCACTCGCAGACCCATCGCGAGGACGTGCCCCATGATCCAGCCTGCCACCCTTCCTGCCGCCGGTAACCTGCTCATGGCGCTTGGTCAGCCGGGTGATGGCGTGACAGAACCGGCAGTTTTCGCAGAGTTTTCTACCCTGCTGGCGGGTCAGCTTGCGGCCGAACCGGTCGGTGTCACACCGCCCGGCTTGACGATCCAGCCGGCAATTGCGGCGGCAACCGGCAAGCATCCCGGCAAACCGGAAGGCAAGAGCTTGCCGCATACCCTGGCCGGAGCGGTTCGCGCCTTGCCGCTGGTTGAGGATGGCGTTGCCGCCGAGCTGAAGGCGATGGCCAAGCCAGATGGTGAAGCTGCGGCCGAAATGCCAGCCGATGAGTTTGCACTTGCCGCCCTGCCCAACGCTCTGCCCCCGAAACTTGTCGTAGTCAGCCTTCCCCATGAAAACCCGGTAGCCGCCACACCGCACACGCCGGGAGTGACAGCCCGGGCCGCGCCGGCCGCATTACCCGCTTTCAGACCGGCAGCGAAGGCAGCGACGCGTCGGGTTGGGCCACAACTCCCCTCGCCAGCGCAGCCGCAGCTTCGCGCCATCGCGCCAAGTCCGGCAGTTGCGCCTACGGCAATTTCTCCCATCCCGGCAATTTTGCCTGCCGCCAATGGTACAAGCTCGCATGGCGGCGTTGCGCTCGCGCCTGTTGCCGCGCTGATGCCGCCGCCGCCGCCTATCCCGTTGCTGGCCATCGCAGCGATATTGCCCGCCAGTTCCCCCCCTGTGAAAGCAGCTCTGCCAGTCCGCGCCGCGCCGCTTGCCGTCGATCCCGCGACCGGCACCCCAGCGATATCCGCGCCCGGCGAGGCGTTGCCAATGCCGGCGTCGCTGCACCTTCCGCCCGCACAGGCCCTGCCGTTTTTGCCTCAGCCCCTTGCCGCCGCCCCGCAGCGCGCGATGGGTGATGCGCCACGTCAGGCCGATGATGTTTCAGTCGAAGCACCACTGGTACGGCCTGCCGACGCCGCCAGCAACCAAACGGCAGCGGACATTGCGAGCCTCCCAGCCCCCGCCGCCGTGTCGCAAGCGCCCGCGCAGCTCTCGCCCAACGCAACCCAGATCGCCGCCCAGGCACCCGCCACTCCGCAGCCGCCTCAAGATTTCGCCGACCTGATCGACCGCCTGGTCGAGGCCCGAGAGGCGGCGCGGGCAAGCCTGGCCCCCGGCACTGTCCACGCCGCGGTCGCCCATGCCGATTTTGGCCGGGTGTCGCTACAGTTTCAGCAGGACGGCGGCGGATTGATCGTCGCCATGGCGAGCGGCGATCCGGAGTTCGCCCGCGCCGTCCAGGCCGCCACGCCCGCCGGCCAGACCTCCCCCGCCAGCGACAACGGCGCTCAGCAGCGCCAGGAGGCGCCCGGCCAGCAGTCCCAGGGCTCGCAGCCGCGTGGCCAGTCATCCGCCCGCGACACCGGCGAGCCGCGCCCCCTCGCCAACCCCGGCCAGCGCCGGCGCGGGGGCGATGAGCCGCCCGCCCGCAGCGGCATCTTCGCCTGAATTTCTCCGTAACCACCACCGAAGGACCGACCATGAGTGAAAAACCCGAAACCGAAGCCAAGCCGAAAAAAGGCAAGAGCCTGCTGTTCAAGCTGCTGCTCGGCATCGGCCTGCTTGGGGCCGGCGGCGGCGGGGTGTTCGGCATGGTGCAGGCCGGAATGATCGGCGGCGGCGGCGGGGCCGAGCACAAGAAGAAGGAAGACAACGACCCCAAGCTCATCCGCAAGGGCGAGGAAGACCCCTATGCGCCCAAGGCCGAAAGCGGCAAGGAAGAGAGCGGCGGCCCCGAGGTCGAAGGCGAAGGCGGCAGCGAGTACCGCACCAGCTATTACAGTTTCACCGAGGATTTCACTTCCAACCTCAACAATTCGCCGGCGCTGGTGCAAGTCAACCTTGCCGCCTCCACCCGGCGCGACGGGCGGGTGCTGGTGTGGTTGAAGAAGCATGAATTGGCGATCCGATCGGCAATGCTCGCGGTCCTCGCCGAAACGCCCGAAGAAGACGCCTACACCGTCGAGGGCAAACAGCGTCTGCAAAAGCGCCTCACTGCCGCGATCAATCAGGTTCTGACCGAGACCGAGGGCTTTGGCGGTGTCGATGCGGTCTATTTCAAGGCGTTTCTGGTTCAGTGAAGCCTGAACGCGCCTTCATTGCCGAACGGGCGCTGGCGCAGCATTGCCCAGAGCTAGTTCGCATCAGCCCGCCGCCCGCCGACCTGTTGCCGCAACTCGCGCGCTGCGGCGAGAGACTGGCGATCGCCTTCGCCTCCGCGCTCCAGCCGCTAATCGGCGGTGAACCGCCGGCAGTGAGCGCGGCGCCGCCGAGCGAATGCGCCTGGGGAGAGCTGGCAAGCGAGTTTGCCCTGCTGGCGGCCAACAGCCTGCTGGGCCTGGGCAGCGACAATGCGCCGATGCTGCTTTCGCTCGATGCCGCGCCAATATTCCGCCTCGTCGACCTCGCCTTTGGCGGCCGGGGAGCGGCGCCGGCACAACTGCCGGATGCGTTTCCGATGTCCGCCGAACTGATGATCGCGCGGCTGGAAACAGTGATGATCGGACTGATCGAGGATGCCTTCGCAATCGGCGAGGGCAATTTCATCCGCCCGGTCCGCCGCGAC
>JANMCD010000258.1:0-3887 GCA_031360905.1 Novosphingobium sp. | reverse complement strand
TAAGCATCCGGCCTTCCCAGCGGGCGAAGAAGCCGGGGGTGAGAATTCGCATATAGCCCGCCAGAGCGACATACTCTGCTTCGCTCTCGCGGATTGCGGCCTCCATGGCCATGTCGTGAGCGGCGCGGTCCATGCCTTTGTGGGGCAGGGTGAAGGTGGGCACCCCTTCCGCTTCCGCCAGCAGCAACCCGGCAGCCTCGGAATTGTTGCTGGCGACAAGGGTGATCTCATAGGGGCAGTCGGCGGCGCGGCTGGCGTACAGCAGCGCGGCCATGTTGGTGCCGCCGCCGGAGATCAGGACGGCGACTTTGGCGCGGTTTGAAGCAGGCACAGGCACTTACCCCCCTCCCGCTTGCGGGAGGGGTTGGGGGTGGGTCTTTCGCGGCACCGCAGCTGCGCGACCTTTCGGGCCGCGCCCCACCCCTGACCCCTCCTGCAAGCGGGAGGGGGAAAGGGCCAGCTTACCCCACATGGGTCGCGCTCCAGGCTTCCTTCGCGCTCCAGGCCTCTGTGCTGCCTGAAACCGTGCAGCCGCGCTCGCCCGCCTCGATCCGGCCGATGCGGAAAACCGTCTCGCCAGCCGCCTCAAGCTCCTGCGACACCGCATCCGCTTCATCGCCCGCCACCGCCAGCACCATACCGATCCCGCAATTGAAGGTACGCGCCATTTCGCCGGGTTCGATATGCCCCTGCGCCTGGAGGAAGGCCATCAGTCGCGGCTGCTGCCAGGCGTCGGCGTCGATATGGGCGTGCAGGCCGGCCGGCAGCACCCGGGGGACGTTCTCGAGTAGTCCGCCGCCAGTGATATGCGCGAGCGCATGGATCGGTGCCGGAATGCCATCCTTTGGGCGGACGAGTGGCAGCAGGCTTCGTACATAAATCCGCGTCGGCTCGATCAGATGATCGATCAGCAGCCGGTCAGGATCGAACAAAGCCGGGCGATTCAGTTTCCACCCCTTGTCCGCCGCCAGCCGCCGCACCAGCGAATAACCGTTCGAATGCACGCCCGAGGAAGCCAGCCCGAGCAGCACGTCGCCCGCCGCCACCCGCTCGCCGGTAAGCTGCTCGCCGCGCTCCACCGCGCCGACGCAGAAGCCGGCGAGGTCGTAATCGCCCGGCGCATACATCCCCGGCATCTCCGCTGTCTCGCCGCCGATCAACGCGCAGCCAGCGATCCGGCAACCCTCGGCGATGCCGGCGACAACCCGCGTCGCAATCGCGTTGTCGAGTTTGCCGGTGGCGAAATAGTCAAGGAAGAACAGCGGCTCGGCGCCCTGGACGATCAGATCGTTGACGCACATGGCGACCAGATCGATGCCGATCGCATCATGCCGGTCGTGATCGACGGCGAGCTTGACCTTGGTGCCGACCCCATCATTGGCGGCGACCAGCAGCGGATCCCTGTAGCCCGCCGCGCGCGGATCGAAGAAACCGCCGAAGCCCCCCAGCTCCGCGTCCGCTCCGGCCCGCGCGGTCGATTTCGCCAGCGGTCCGATCGCCCTGACCAGCGCATTGCCGGCGGCAATCGAGACGCCGGCCTGCGCATAACTATAGGCCTTGGGGGGTGGGTTTTCCGACATTGCAGCCGCCTATCCTTTTCGGGCTTGGATTTCCATGCGTGTTTGGGCAAAAGGCGCGCGGTTTCCCCCGATGACAGTTTCACCCCATTTCCAGAACCTGCGGCATGCCCGCCCCGGCCCGGCCGCCCAGCTTCTGATCGGGCTGACGCTGGCTCTCGCCGCTGTGCTTGTCACCATTGGTCCGGACCGCCTCTTGGCGCAGATCGAGGGCGATCGCGGCATTCTCCCGGTCGCCAGCTCGACCGACATCCAGATCGGTGGAATTGAAGTTGAAACCACCGGCAAAGATGCACAGGAGGCGCGTCTCAACGGTTGGAAGCTGGCTCAGCGCGAGGCGTGGAAAAAGTTGGGCGGGTCCGCCCTCCCGGATGCCCAGATCGAGAGCATGGTCTCGGCCGTCATCGTCGAGCGCGAGCAGATCGGGCCCAAGCGCTATATCGCCAGGCTCGGCGTGGAGTTCGACCGCGAACGGGCCGGGCATTTCCTTACACCGGTCAACGGTGCGCCAGGCACCGCGCGCTCGGCGCCGTTGCTGGTGATCCCGGTGCTCTACTCGGGCGGTACTGCCCAGGTGTTCGAAGTGCGCGGGCCGTGGCAGAATGCCTGGGCCAACTTCCGGACCGGCGCGAGCCCGATCGACTATGTCCGGCCGACCGGATCGGGCGGCGATTCGCTGATCATCACCGCCGGGCAGCCGAACCGGCGCAGCCGGCTATGGTGGCGCAATCTGCTCGATCAGTTTGCCGCGTCCGACGTGATCATGCCCATGGCCCGGCTCGAGCGGCAAGGGCCGGGCGGGCGGGTGCGCGGCACTTTCACCGCACGCTACGGGCCAGACAATCTCTATCTCGACAGCTTCACCCTGATCGCCAGGGATGAACGGGCGGTGCCCATCATGCTTAATCAGGCGCTTGTCCGGCTTGATCTGATCTACCGCAATGCGCTGGCGCAAGGGAAGCTGGAGCCCGATTCGACGCTGGTTGCCGATACCAGAGCAATCGATGCGGCGATTGCCGCGCTGATCGCTTCGACACAGAGCGAAAGCGAAACCACGGCTCCCGAGGCAAACGCAAGCAACGGGCCGTCGCCCCAGGCCAGCCCGACCGCAGCTTTAGCAGCCGCGGCAAATTACACCGTCCAGTTCGCCTCGCCAGACGCTCAGGCCGTCGATGCCGCACTGGGCGCGGTTCGCGGTGTAGCGGGTGTGCAGGGCGCCGCGACCAGCAGTATCGCCATCGGCGGCACCTCGGTGATGCGAGTGAGCTTTGCCGGCGAGCTGAATGCCCTCGCTGCGGCGCTACGCGCGCGGGGCTGGCAGGTGACGGTTGGCAGCAATGCGTTGAGCATAAGGCGCTAGGCGAAGGTGCACCGATGTCCCAGATCGCCCTGCCGCTGAGTAACCCACAAGCTGCCGGATCACCGCGCATTGTCATCGGCAATGCCAACCTGGCAGTGGTCGAAGCGTTCTCGAATGGTGCCGCCTGGCCGTTCCGCACCGCAGTGCTGGCGGGCCCGCCGCGTTCGGGCAAGTCGTTGCTCGCACGGTGGTTCAGGGAAACCACTGGCGGCGACGTGATCGATAATGCTGGGACGGTCGATGAGACCGAGCTGTTTCACCGTTGGAACCGCGCCCAAGAAAATGGCGCGCCGCTGCTGCTGGTCAGCAGCGCCGCGCCTGGCGGCTGGCGGATCGCGCTACCCGATCTCGCTTCGCGGCTGGGGGCGGCGCTGCATCTCGAGATTGGCGCACCCGACGATGCGATGCTGGCCGAACTGATCGCCGTCCATGCCGAGATGCGCGGGCTGGCGCTCGACGCAACCGCCGCCGCCTATCTTGTTCCGCGCTGCGAGCGTAGCCATCTGGGCGTGGAGCGGCTGGTCGGGGCGATCGACCGCCTCAGTCTGGAACGGAAATCGCCGCCGGGCATGGCGATCTGGCGCGATGCGCTGGAAGAAATTACCGGAGCAATTCAGCCACGCTTGCTTTGAGCCGCGTTTGGTGGGAAAAATCGGATCGATGATGAAAACACTTGTCGCCTATCTGGACTCCATCGTCGCGCGCGATCCTGCGCCGCGCTCGCGCTGGGAAGTGCTGCTCTATCCCGGCCTGTGGGCCGTTGCCTGGCACCGGGTGGCGCATTGGCTGTTCGGAGCGCGGCTGTATTTCCTCGCCCGGCTGGTCAATCATTTCGCGCGGTTCATCACCGCGATAGACATTCATCCCGGGGCGAATATCGGCCGCCACCTGTTCATCGACCATGGCTTTACCGTGATCGGTGAGACGGCCGTGATCGGCAATAATGTTAC
>JANMCD010000246.1:0-1682 GCA_031360905.1 Novosphingobium sp. | reverse complement strand
GACCGAGGCGGTGCCGGGCAGGCGGCGGTTGATCGCATCGCGCACCCGTGCGGCGGTGAGGAAATCGGCGGCGAACAGATTGTAGCGCACGACCTCGCCGCTCTCGAAACCGGTGGCGACGGCGCGCTCGACGCTGGCCCCTTCCGCGATGCGGCCCACGGTCGGCACGTTGACCGTAAGCTGCGAGCCGTCCTTGGCCGAGATCCCGAGCCCGCCAACCGCGAGGTTGCCCTGCGCCATCGCGTAAATCTGCCCGTCCGCACCGTACAGCGGCGCCATGATCAGCGCTCCGCCGCGCAGGCTCTTGGCCTTGCCGATGGTCGAGACGGTGATGTCGATGCGCTGGCCCGGCTTGGCGAAGGCGGGCAGGTCGGCGGTGATCATTACCGCGGCGGCGTTCTTCAGCCCCGGCGAGACACCGGGCGGTAAAGCCACGCCCATGCGGCCGGAAACACCGCGCATCGCCTGGGTGAGATATTCGAGATTATCGTCGCCAGTGCCGCCGAGGCCGACGACGACGCCGTAGCCGGTCAGCTGGTTGGAGCGAACGCCCTGGAATGCGCCGATATCGCGGACGCGTTCGGCGTGGGCGGGGGTGGGGAGGAGCAGCAGCAAAAATCCGAGGATCAATCCCCCGATTGCCCAAACCCCGCTCAGCCTGAGCTTGTCGAAGGCCGCGCGCCAAGTCCCGCCGCCGCGCCGGTGCTTCGACAGGCTCAGCATGAGCGGGGTTGGGTGGCTGGTTCGGGGAAAACAGTTCATCGCGCGCTCCTCAAAACGGGCTGATCAGGTTGAAGATTCTCGACAACCAGCCCTCGCGGCTCGCCCGCTGGACCGCGCCGCTGCCGGCATATTCGATCCGCGCATCGGCGACCCGGGTTGAGAGGATGCGGTTGTCCTGATCGATATCGGCAAGCCGGACGATGCCGGAAAACTGCACCCATTCCTTCCCCTGGCTCAGCAGCATGCGCTTTTCCCCGCGTAGCAGCGCGGTGCCATTGGCCCGCACTTCGACGATTGTGACGGAAAGCTCCGCAGTGAACGCGCTGGTCTGCGCCGCTTGCCCCTGACCGTTGAACGACGATTGGCTCGCAGCTTTAAGGCTTTGCGGGTTGAGCCAGGAAAACGGGAAGGCGGCCGGCGGCGTGATCGACGCGCCGCCGCTGCGCTGGGTCTTGGAGCCAGCGGATTTTGCGGTGGTGGTGGATTCCAGCAACTGGATGGTGACGGGATCGCCTACGGCGCGCGCGCGCAGCCCTTCGTGGAGCGGGGCATAGCCAGCCGAGGCGTTGAAAATGCTGCCGTTTGCCGCGCGCGGCGCGGGGGCGGCGATGGGCAGGGCGGGCTCGTATCCGGCGGGCGGGTTGGATTTGGCGAGGGCGGGGGAGAAAAGGAGCGACCATGCGATAATCGCGGCCAAAAGCCCCTCCCCTTTAGGGGAGGGGATGGGGTGGGGCCTGTCCGTCGAACGAGACGTGTCGCCCAGTCGACATGCCCCACCCCCGGCCCCTCCCCTGAAGGGGAGGGGAGAACTTGCGCGATTATGCAGGTTCATTTTGTTCCTCACAGCGTCTGGTTCGCGTTCTTGAGCATCTCGTCCACGGCCGAGATCATCTTGGAATTGATTTCATAGGCGCGCTGGCATTCGATCATGTCGACCAGCTCCTCGACGACGTTGACGT
>JANMCD010000224.1:0-4149 GCA_031360905.1 Novosphingobium sp. | reverse complement strand
TGACGCGCATCACACACGGACCCTGGCTGGTGCCCGGCGATGCGCCCAGGTTAGAGCGGGTGCTGGAGAACCTGCTGGACAATGCCGTGTCATTTTCACCGGCAGGCGGCGTGATCGCCGTAGAACTTTCGCGCGACAGGGGACGTATCGGCATCGGCATCACCGACGAAGGCCCGGGGATACCGGCCGAGGAGCGCGAAAAGGTATTCGAGCGTTTCCATTCGCTGCGTCCCGCGAGCGAAGATTTCGGCAATCACAGCGGCCTCGGCCTGGCGATCGCCCGCACCATAGTACAGGCGCACGACGGCTCACTCACGGTTGGCGAACGCGGCGACGGCCGATCGGGTGCCCGAGTGGTGCTCGACCTGCCAGTGTGGAGCGGCGACTGATGATATCCCACCAGGCCAGCTGCGTTGCCATGGGCGGGCGGGCGCTCGTGATCGAAGGCCCTCCCGGTTCGGGCAAGTCCAGTCTGCTGCTGGCCCTGATCGACCGCGGCGCCGTGTTGATCGGTGACGATGGTCTGCTGCTGGAAGCGCGCAAAACCCGTCTGCTGGCGCATCCCCATCCGAACACACGCGGACTGCTGGAGGTACGCAATATCGGCCTGGTGACTTTCCCGGTTTGCGACGAGGCACCGGTCGCGCTCGTGATTCGACTCGACGAGAGCGCCCAACGCTTCACCGAGACCTCCGACCAGATCACGCTCGCCGGCATTGCTCTGCCGATGTTGCGGCTCTGGCCGGGCAGTCCGGTGATTCATCTTCGGGCCGAGCAGGCGTTGGAGCGGTTCGGACTGGGTTAAGCTGGAGCAGGGCAGTAGCAGTTTGGGACAATGAACCACGTTTCCCTTTCATTTGCCCGCCAGCGGGCGCAAAAGCACCGATCCATGTCTACCGCTTTGGAAGAGACGGGTGCGTGCAACCCGGGGCAGCGCGTGCTGTTGGTGACCGGCCTGCTTGGTGCGGGCAAAACGACCGCGCTTAAAGTGCTCGAAGACCTGGGCTGGGAAGCGATCGACAATTTCCCGGTGCGATTGCTTGGCCGGCTGCTCGACAGTGCGGTCCCGCAGACCCCCGAGCCGGCGCCGCTGGCGATTGGTTTCGATGCCCGCACTCGCGGCTTCAATCCGCATGATATGATCGAACGGGTGAAGAAGCTGACCAAGCGCGGTGACATCGACCTGACGACGCTGTTCCTCGATTGCTCGGGCGTCGAACTGGAACGCCGCTACAACGAGACGCGCCGCCGCCATCCCCTCGCCCAGGACATGCCGGTTGCCGCTGGAATTGGAGCCGAGCGCGAGATGCTCGAACCGCTGCGGCGCTGGGCCGACATGGTGATTGATACCTCGGCCTATTCGGCCAACGATCTCAGCCAGGTGATGCGGGAGAAATTTGTCCCCGCGTCCGGCCTGGCGATGACTGTCACCCTGACCAGCTTTGGCTTTGCCCGCGGCATGCCGCCAGTCGCCGATCTGGTTTTCGACATGCGCTTCCTCGAAAATCCGCACTGGCACCCGGACCTCAAGCCGCAGACCGGCAAGGATCCTGCAGTTGCCGCCTTCATCCGCAAGGATCCCACCTTTTCCGAGGCCTTCAGCCGGATTCGCGACCTCGTACTGTTCCTGCTGCCGCGCTATCAGGCTCAGGGTAAAGCCTATGTAAACATTGCACTTGGCTGCACCGGCGGGCGTCACCGCTCGGTGTTCTTCGCCGAAGAATTGGCCAGTGCCTTGCGCCCGGCCGGATTTTCCCCCACATTGCTGCACCGCAATCTGGGCTCGCGTGCGGCTGACCTCCTCGAGGAGGCGCAGCCGTGATGAAGACGCTGCCAACAATCCAGGTGCGACCGCAGGGACTTCGGAGCGCCTCGTCCGTATGATCGGTTTGATCCTGGTAACCCACGGTGATCTCGCCGTGGAATTTGTGCATGCGATGCAGCACGTCGTCGGCGGGCAAGAGGCCATCGCGACCGTGTGCATCGGGCCCCACGATGACATGGAAAAACGACGCCGCGAAATTGCTGCGGCCATCACCGCCGTCGACAGCGGCGAAGGTGCGATCATCCTCACCGATTTATTCGGTGGCACACCCTCTAATCTGGCAATCTCGCTGATGAAGGCCGGCAGGGTCGAAGTGATTGCCGGGATCAACCTGCCGATGCTGATCCGGCTGGCCAAGGCGCGCAATTGTATGACGGTGCGCGACGCCGCCTGCGCCGCGCGCGACGCCGGTCGCAATTACATCACCATCGCCTCGGAATATCTGGGTCAGCATGTATGAGCAGCAGCGCCCGCGAGACCGTTGAAATCGCCAACAAACGCGGGCTGCACGCGCGGGCAAGCGCCAAATTCGTCAATACTGTGGCAGCATTCCCGGACACGCTGGTGGTGAAAGTCAGCAAGGACGGCGCCGAGGCCGAGGGTGGCTCGATCCTCGGGCTGATGATGCTGGGCGCAGCGCGGGGCGATACAATCGAGATTTGCGTGACCGGTGAGCATGCCGCTGTGGCGCTTAGCACGCTGGTCGGACTGGTCAGGGACCGCTTCGGCGAGGATTGAGGCGGTTCGATGCGCCGCACGATCACCGGCTTTTCCAATCCCACGGTCAAATTCCTCCGCTCGCTGCGGGAGAAGAAACACCGCAAACTGGAACGGCGCTTCCTCGCCGAGGGCCTGCGGCTGCTGACCGACGCGCGCGAGGCGGGGCGGCTGCCGGAGATGCTGGTGATGGCGCCGGCCCGCCAAGCCCATCCGCTGCTCGAAGCACTAGCCGCCGATGTCGAGGCGGCGGGCGGCGAAATTCTCGAAATGGACGAGGCTATCCTTGCCAAGGTTACCGGCAAGGACAATCCGCAATCGGTCTGCGGCGTGTTCGCCGAATTCTCCACCAGCCTGTCCGCGATCGACCGCAGCGAGGCTCCGATCTGGTTGGTGGCGCAGGCGATGCGCGATCCGGGCAACCTGGGCACCATGCTGCGCACCGGCGATGCGGTTGGCGCCGGCGGACTGATCCTGCTCGACGATTGCGCCGACCCGTTCTCGGTCGAGGCGGTGCGCGCCAGCATGGGCGCGATCTTCACCCAGCGGCTGGCGCGAGCCCGCTGGGAGGAGTTCGCCGGCTGGCTGCGGCAGGGCGCCAAATTGGAAGGGGGTCAGCTCGTCGGAGCTTCTTTGCGGGACGCGCTGCCCTATCGCGAGGCACCCTATGCGGCCCCCTGTTTTATCCTGGTCGGCAATGAATCGCGCGGGCTGCCGCAGGAATGCGAGGACGCCTGCGACCTGCGCGTCACCATCCCGATGCTGGGCCGGGCCGACAGCCTCAATGCTGCGGTGGCAGCGGCGGTTCTGGCTTACGAGGTGCGGGCGAGGCTGGGCCGGGACTGAATATCGTCGTTCAATCCCCGGCAATAAAGGCACCAATCTTCCACTCGCCATTCTTCCGGTCTGCAATGATCCGGTAATCGAGCGGACTGCGCAGCGCGGATGTGGCGATATAGCCCGCAGGGCCGCCCGGCACACGGATATGCTGGAACGCCGCATCGGGCAGCAGCCCGCCGACGAGTTCCACTGCCGCCCACGATAATTTGGCAATCGCTTTTCCATTGTGCGACGCCGAAGCGCGGACCGGCACGTCGATGCCGGTGACGATCATTGCCGAATAGGGATCGATTCCTCCGAGATCCTGGGCGAACAGCCAGGGCAGGACGAGATTGCCATGCTGGAGCGCGCAGCCCAGCGCCAGGATACTGTCGAGCTCCGCCCAGAGTTGCTTCCCGCCATCTCCTCCGAGCCGCTCACGCAAAGTGTCGAGGCTCGATCCGCCGCCGAAATCGAGTTTGATGGCGGGATCGGCGAGGCCGGCCATGGCGCTGACATCCCGCATCCGGACCGCGTTCGCCAGGGCGCGGCGGAATTCGGCCGCGCCCGGCACCGAGGCGCATTCGTCCCGGGGCGCGAACCGCCCCTTCGCGGCGGGCGGTTTGACCGGCGATGCAGGCGGCGCGCCGGCGATTTGCTGCGGCTTTTCTGCCGAGGGCGTTACCGCCGGCGTAGCCTGTTCGCGCTGCGCGGCCGGCTCGTTAGAACAAGCGGCGAGCAACAGCAGGATTCCAACAGGCAGAATTTTCATGCGGAGCGTCCGTCAG
>JANMCD010000213.1:0-3220 GCA_031360905.1 Novosphingobium sp. | reverse complement strand
ATTCTTGTTCACCGTCTACTGTCCTGCCTGTGTTTGCGCGCTTGCTCCAATCACAGCGTCTTTATCAAGCGCCCTGATTTCCTCATCCGTGAAGTCCCATTCTCGCAATACATCCCAAGTGTCGCTTCCGGGGACTGGCGGGGGCCGCCGCACCAGGGCGGGCGTGCGGCTGAAGCGCGGCGCGGGCGCCGGTTGGGTCACGCCATCCACATTCACGAAACCGCCGCGCTTTTTCTGGTGCGGATGTTCAACGGCCTCCGCAACAGTCAAGACCGGCGCGAAGCAGGCCTCCACACCTTCGAACAGCCCGCACCACTCATCGCGCGTCTTGGTCGCGAAGATTGCCGCCAGCTGCGCCCGAACCTCCGGCCAGCTTTCGCGATCCATCCGATCCGGCAGGTCGGCTGGGCTCAGACCAAGGACAGCCAGGAAATTGCCGTAGAATTTGGGCTCGATCGGCGCGGCGGAGATATAACCGCCGTCTGCGGTACCATATACATTGTACCAGGGCGCGCCCCCGTCCAGAAAATTCACGCCGCGGCATGGCAGCCAACTGCCGCTGCCCAGAAAGCCAAACTGGTGCGTCATAAGCGAACCGAGGCCATCGATCATGGCGGCATCGACCATCTGACCACGCCCGGACGAGCGCGCTTCGAATATCGCGGACAGCACGCCCAGCGCCAGATAGAGGCCCCCTCCGGCATAGTCTCCAAGCAGATTCAGCGGGATCGATGGCGGCCCATCCTTCGGTCCTATCATGGATAGCAACCCGCTCAGCGCCAGAAAATTGAGGTCATGCCCCACCGTATCGCTCAGCGGGCCGTCCTGTCCCCACCCGGTCGACCGGCCATAGACAAGCTTGGGATTGACCTTCCAGCAATCGTCGGGCCCCAATCCCAAGCGCTCCATCACGCCTGGCCGGTTGCTTTCCAGGCAAGCATCGGCCTGCCGCAGCAGGCGGAAGGCCACGTCGCGACCCTTTTCCGATTTAAGATCTACGGCGATGGACCGGCGACTGCGCGTAGTGGGATTGAAGCGATGCTCTTTCTTGATTCCGAGACCATGCGGTGAAACGCGATCGACCGTGACGATTTCCGCCCCCATGTCGGCGAGCAGCATCGCGCAAAAGGGATTTGGGCCGACGCCGGCGAACTCGATCACCTTGAGACCTGCCAATGGACCGGACGGCAAGGCACGCTCGGTATTTGTCATTGAGCAGCCCTGGCAATCTCGTCCAGCGAGGACATATTCTCCAGGGACGAGAGATCGCCAAGCGGCATGCTGCAATAGGCGCTGCGGATCAGCCTCCGCATCACCTTGCCCGACCGGGTTTTTGGCAATTCGCTGACAACATGAACCCGCGCGGGGCGGAACGCCCGCCCCAGACGGGCATCGGCATGGGATAGCAACGCGGCGGTGATCGCATCGGGCGCCGCTCCCGTTTTGCAGACGGCGAACACAACCAGTATCTGGCCCTTGCTGCTATCTTCAACGCCGATCGCGGCCACCTCTATAATCTCTGCCACCTCGAGCAGGACATCCTCGATCTCGGCTGGCCCTGTGCGTTTACCCGCCAGCTTGATGGTATCGTCGGAACGGCCGCGCATGAAGAAATTGCCGGCCCCGTCGCGTTCGGCGAAATCGCCATGCACCCACATGTCCGGTATCGTCCGCCAATAGGTTTCCAGATAGCGCTCGTCGTCTTCCCAGAAGGAGCGTGTCATGCCGACAAACGGGGCGAGCACGACCAGTTCGCCAACGCTATTCCTGATAGGCTGGCCGTCCGCATTGACGACTTCGACTGCGATGCCCGGCGAAGCTGTATTGAAGCCGCCCGGGGGGATGGCTTTGACGATAACGCTGGAAATCAGCGCGCCCGAGGCCTCCGTTCCTCCTGAATAATTAATCAGCGGCGCCTCCCCCCGCCCGAAGTGGCGCTCGTGCCAGACGAAATGTTTGGCGCTGATCGATTCTCCTCCGGTGATCATGAGCCGGATGGAGGAGACGTCGCCCGCGACCGACTGCGCAGGGTTAGCAGCGAACGCGCGGATCATGGTCGGCACCGTGCCGAAATGGCTGACTTTGTGCCGCTCAATGAGGCGCGACATGCGCGACAAGTCCGGCACATCGTAAGCGCCATCATAGCATAGCATGGTCGCGCCATGCATAAGCGTTCCAGCAATAATCAGCGCGCCGGCGATCCAGCCCATATCCGCCGGCCAGAAAAAGACATCTCCCGCCTTGATGTCGAAATGGACCAGCGCGTCATGCGCGATCTTCAGCGGAAAGCCGCCATGCGTATGGACAATCCCCTTGGGCTTGCCCGTCGTGCCCGACGTGAAGAAGATCATGAAGGGATCGTCGGATGCCATCGGTTCGCCCCTGGGTGGCGCAGCCCCTGCCGAAGCAAGATCATACCAATCGGCGGCCAAAGCATGATCGGCCTTGCCTCCATCCGGCGTCCGCAAGACCAGATATTCGAGACCGGCCGTGGCCGCTGCCTGAATAGCAATCTCTTCGCGATTGATCCATTCGCCGCGCCGGAAGAAACCAGTGGTCGATATCAGTGCCCGGGCGCGGCATAGGGAAAGACGCGACGCGATCGGATCGACCCCGAAACCACTAAAAAGCGGCAACACGACTGTTCCAATGTAGGATAGAGCCAGCATCGAAATTACGGCGCCCGCACCAGGCTCCATCAGCAGGCCCACTCTGTCGCCCCGGCGCAAACCCATGTTCAGCAAACCGCCGGCAAACCGGCGCACCTGTTCGCGTAGTTCGACAAAGCTTAACGTCTCTATATCACCCCGCTCATTCTCCATGATCAGCGCGGTCCGGTCGCCTGTCGCCGGGTCCTGAGCCCAGGCAAAAATGGTATCGGTCCAGTTCAACTGGCCGCCTACGAACCAGCTGGCAAACTCCTGGCCGCGGGCATAATCGGCGAAGGCGTCATAAGGCCTCGACCATTGAACATTGCATTGCGCCAGCACCGCGCGCCAATAGCTATCGGGCTGCTCCACCGAGAACCGATACAACGCGTCATAATTGCTGAGATTCAACCGATCCATCAGAGCCTGGATATTCGACTGCGCGATCCCTTCAGGGCTCGGCTCCCACTGGTCGGTGCTTGTTAAGGGCATTCCCAAAATTCCTATAATGCAACCCTGCGTGGATGAAGGCAGTAACGAACCGCCCGCTTACGTGCCGGTGAAGTTCGGCG
>JANMCD010000212.1:0-6769 GCA_031360905.1 Novosphingobium sp. | reverse complement strand
GAAACCGTCGCCTCGCCAAGGACTTCGAGCGAACCATCGAGAGCGCCACCGCATGGCTCTATCTCGCTTCAATCCAACTCATCACCCGCAGAATCGCAAGCGCATGAAATCAATGCAAATGATTATGAGTCAGACTCTAAGGCCTAACCTATGCGATCAGGGCATCATGGATAAGTTCATCATCCGCAGTCTTGATGGACTGAAACCGCAGAAACTGCCATCAGCCTTGGCAGGCAAAAGTCTGCAATTTTTTGGATTGAATGTGCAAAATAATCTGCACAGCCTCTACACAGCGAAAAATGACGGATTTTTATACAACCATTTCATTGGATTATAATAATACCCTCCCCTCCAAAGGGAGAGGGCAGTAAGGTGAAGATTATGGCTAAGATCGAAGACTGGCAGGCCGCCGCCGCGAAAGAGGTCAAGGGCAAAGACCTCACCTGGAACACACCGGAAGGCTTCGCCATCAAGCCGCTATATACGGCGGAAGATGCGCCGGTTTCCAGCTCGGGCCCGAGCCTCCCCGGCTTTGCCCCGTTCACCCGCGGGGTGCGCGCCAGCATGTATGCCGGCCGGCCCTGGACGATCCGGCAATACGCCGGCTTCTCCACCGCCGAGGAATCGAACGCCTTCTATCGCCGCAACCTCGCCGCCGGGCAGAAGGGCCTGTCGGTGGCTTTCGATCTCGCCACCCATCGCGGGTACGATTCCGATCACCCGCGCGTCGTCGGTGATGTCGGCAAAGCCGGCGTGGCGATCGATTCCGTCGAGGACATGAAAATCCTGTTCGACGGCATCCCGCTGGAGTCGATGTCGGTATCGATGACGATGAACGGCGCGGTTATCCCGATCCTGGCTTTCTTCATCGTCGCCGGGGAAGAGCAGGGCGTGCCGGTCGAAAAGCTCGACGGGACGATCCAGAACGACATCCTCAAGGAATTCATGGTCCGCAACACCTATATTTACCCACCCGAACCATCGATGCGGATCGTCTCGGACATCATCGCCTATACCTCCGCCGACATGCCGAAATTCAACAGCATTTCGATCTCGGGCTATCACATGCATGAGGCCGGGGCGACGGCGGTGCAGGAGCTGGCCTTCACTATCGCCGACGGCAAGGAATATGCCGTGCGAGCGATGGCAGCGGGGCTGGATATCGACGCCTTTGCCGGCCGTTTGAGCTTCTTCTTCGGCATCGGCATGAACTTCTTCATGGAAGTCTCCAAGCTGCGCGCCGCGCGCACGCTGTGGCACCGGGTGATGGACGGACTGGGCGCGAAGGACGAGCGCTCCAAGATGCTGCGCACGCACTGCCAGACTAGCGGTGTGTCGTTGCAGGAGCAGGACCCCTACAACAACGTCATCCGCACCACGGTGGAAGCCATGGCCGCGACGCTGGGCGGCACCCAGTCGCTCCACACCAACGCGCTGGATGAAGCGATTGCCTTGCCGACTGATTTTTCGGCGCGAATTGCCCGCAACACCCAGATCGTGCTGGCCGAGGAGAGCGGGATCACCAAGGTCGTCGATCCGCTTGGCGGCTCGTATTATGTCGAGGCGCTGACTTCGCAGCTGGTCGATGAGGCGTGGGCGCTGATCGAGGAAGTCGATGCCATCGGCGGCATGACCAGGGCGGTCGCCACCGGCATGCCCAAGCAACGCATCGAGGAAGCCGCCGCGGCAAGGCAGGCGCGGGTGGACAAGGGAGAGGACGTCATTGTCGGGGTCAACAAGTACCGGCTGGCGAGCGAAGAGCATCTCGAAACGCTGAACATCGACAACCACGCAGTGCGCGATGGCCAGATCGCGCGGCTCAAAAAAATGCGTGAAAGCCGTGATGAGGCGAAGTGCCGGGATGTCTTGGCGGCGTTGACCGAGGGGGCGAAGGGCGGAGGGAATCTCCTCGCCCTCGCCGTCGAAGCCGCCCGCGCCCGCGCTTCACTGGGCGAAATCTCCGACGCGATGGAGGCGGTATTTGGACGCTACGGCACCCAGCCGGTGCCGGTAACCGGCATCTACGGCCAAGCCTATGGCGAGGATGCGCGCTATCGCCAGGTGATCGAGGGCGTCCAGGCCGTCGCCCGCCGCCTTCACCGCGATCCGCGCCTGCTCGTCGCCAAAATGGGCCAGGACGGGCACGACCGCGGCGCCAACGTCATCGCCTCGGCCTTCACCGACATGGGCTTCGATGTCACCAGCGGGCCCTTGTTCCAGACTCCCGAGGAGGCCTGCAAGCTGGCGCTGGAAAAGGACGTCGATGCTATCGGGGCAAGCTCGCTCGCCGCGGGGCACAAGACGCTGATCCCCGAACTGATCCGCCATTTGAAGGACGCCGGCCGTCCCGACATCAAGGTGGTGGCTGGCGGCGTCATCCCGCCGCAGGACTACGACTTCCTGCGCGAAGCCGGGGTGCAGGGGATCTACGGGCCGGGATCGAATGTGGTTGAATGTGCAGCAGATATGCTGCGGCTGCTGGGGCACAATATGCCGCCGCTGGAGGGGTGAGTTTGAGGTGGCGGAGTGAGTCGTGCGATTGCGACTTCAACAATTTTCTACTATGAACCACAGGGTTGGTAGAAAGGTGGATTCATGGGCGCGCAGATGAACATCAAGAGCGATGAGGCTTATGCCCTCGCCAGCGAACTTGCCGAAATTGAGGGCGTCAGTCTGACGCAAGCCGTACTGGAGGCGTTGCGTGCACATCACCGTATGCTGACGCGCGAAAAGAAGATCGAGGAATTGATGGAATTCTGCCGCGAAACCGCCGCGATGATGTCGCCCGAGACGTTGGCCTTTGATATAGACAAGGAGTTGTACGACGAAGAGACGGGCCTGCCGAAATGATCGTCGACAGTTCCGCCATGGTTGCGATGCTCCGCCGCGAGCCTGAAGCCAGGGCGATGTTTGCTGCGTTGACCGACCAAGGATCAGCTTCGATCTCGGCTGCGGGCTATCTCGAGACCGCAATAGTCTTGGACGGGAAACGCGACCCGGTTTTGAGCGCAAAGCTGGATGCTTTGCTGGCGCGGCTCAATGTCGAAATAGAACCCGTCACCCCCGCGCAGGCGCGCACCGCCCGCCAGGCCTATCGCGATTTCGGCAAGGGCAGCGGGCACCCGGCCAGGCTCAACTTCGGCGATTGTTTTGCCTATGCGCTGGCGATGGAGCGCGGCGAGGCGCTGCTCTACAAGGGCGATGATTTTACGCACGCCGGTTTGGCGAGGGTGGCGTGAACCCCCCGCCGTCGTTCTGGCCGCTCGCCGCGATGATGTTCGGGGCCGGGATCGGCATTCCGATCTTCGCCGCATTCAACACGGCGCTGGGCCAGCACCTTCACAGCGCCGTCGCGGCCAATGCTGTGTCCTTCGCGATTGGCTTGGCACTGAGCCTGGCGATCCTCGCGGTGATCGGCTTTCCCCCGGCCAAGGCCTTCACTTTCGACCGCGCGTACATCTGGACCGGCGCAGTGTTCGTGCTGATCTATGGGGTGTCGATCACCTTCGCGGCCCCCAAGATCGGCATCGGCAACGCGGTGTTCTTCGTCCTGCTCGGCCAGCTTGTCGCCGCTGCGGCGATCGATCATTTCGGCCTTTGGGGCGCGATGAAGTTCTCGATCACCGCCAAGCGATCTGCGGGCATCGCAGTAATGGCGCTGGGCGTCTACCTCGCGCGCAAGCCGGTGTGATCTAACAGGAGTCCTGATGTTCAAAAAAATACTCATCACCAACCTTGGCGAAATTGCTTGCCGGATCATCAAGACCGCGCGCGGGATGGTTTACGCCGCCATCACTTCCTTGCGCACTTTTTCGCCAAACTTCGCTTCGGCTTCGTAAAGATCATAGGCAGCCTGCATGTCGAGCCATAGCCGCGCCGGTGTTCCCAGACTTGCTTCGAGGCGCAGGGCGCTTTCTGGGCTGATGCCGCGCCGTCCGGCGACGATGTCCTGGATGCGCTGCGGCGGCACGCGCAGCCGCAGTGCGAAAGCATTGGCGGACAGGCCGCGTGCTTCGAGTTCCTCCTTGAGGACCGCACCGGGATGGATTTGCTGGAAGGCAAACTGGGTCATCGCAAACACCTCAATGATAATCGACAATCTCGACGGATTGGGCATTGCCGTCACTAAACCGAAACACCAGCCGCCACGGGCCGTTGATCGTCATAGCCCATTGGCCCTGACGGTCACCGGAAAGCGCATGCAGGCCGACCGACCTCAACGGCGGGATGTCGTCGAGCGAGGCAGCGGCATTGAGCACCTGCAAGCGCGCCATTGCCCTGCCAATGTCCATCCCGGCAAACTTGCTCTTGCCTTCACGGGCAAACCGTTCAGTAGCGCGGTTGGCGAAGCTGACGATCACGCGGACCCTATGACATGTTCAGCATGACATGTCAACCATGTCATAATTAGGTGGCCTGATAAATGTTCAAAAAAATCCTCATTGCCAATCGCGGCGAAATTGCTTGCCGGATCATCAAGACCGCGCGCCGGATGGGTATCGCCACCGTCGCGGTCTATTCGGACGCGGACGCCCGTGCGCCTTTTGTGCAGATGGCTGACGAAGCGGTGCATATCGGGCCGTCGCCCGCCGCGCAGTCCTATCTGATCGCCGACAAGATCATCGCCGCAGCCAAGCAGACCGGCGCGGAGGCGGTCCATCCGGGCTATGGCTTCCTGTCCGAACGCACCAGCTTTGCCGAGGCGCTGGCCGCCGAGGGCATCGCTTTCATCGGCCCGCCGGTGAACGCCATCGCCGCGATGGGCGACAAAATCGAGTCCAAGAAACTCGCGCTGAAAGCAGGGGTCAACGTCGTCCCCGGCTTCGTCGGCGAGATCGAGGATACCGAGCACGCGGTGCGCATCTCGGCAGAGATCGGCTATCCGGTGATGATGAAGGCCAGCGCGGGCGGCGGCGGCAAGGGGATGCGGCTGGCTTATAATGAGCAGGACGTGCGCGACGGTTTCGAGGCGACCAAGCGCGAGGGGCTGAATTCGTTCGGCGACGACCGCGTGTTCATCGAGAAATTCATTCTCAACCCGCGCCACATCGAGATCCAGATACTCGGCGACCAGCACGGCAACATTCTCTACCTCAACGAGCGCGAATGCTCGATCCAGCGCCGCCACCAGAAGGTCGTGGAAGAAGCGCCCTCGCCTTTTGTCACGCCGAAGATGCGGAAAGCGATGGGCGAGCAATGCGTCGTGCTGTCCCGGGCGGTGGGCTATTACAGCGCGGGCACGGTGGAGCTGATCGTCTCGGGCGCGGATCCCACGGGCGAAAGCTTCTACTTCCTTGAAATGAACACCCGGCTCCAGGTCGAGCACCCGGTTACCGAGGCAATCACCGGCGTCGATCTCGTCGAGCAGATGATCCGCGTTGCCGCCGGGGAGAAGCTGGCTATGACGCAGGCCGACATCGGCATCGACGGCTGGGCGATCGAAAACCGGGTCTATGCCGAAGACCCCTATCGCGGCTTCCTGCCCTCGACCGGGCGGCTGGTGCGCTACGATCCGCCGGTCGAAGGGTGGACCGACGACGGCACCGCCAACGGCCGGCGCGGCGTCGATGGAGTGCGCGTCGACGACGGGGTCTACGAAGGCGGCGAAGTCTCGATGTTCTATGACCCGATGATTGCCAAGCTGGTAACCTGGGGCGAGACGCGCGATGAGGCGGCGGATTTGCAGGTTGCCGCGCTGGACGCCTTCGAGATCGAAGGGCTGGGCCATAACATCGATTTCCTTTCGGCTATCATGCAGCATCCGCGCTTTCGCTCGGGCGAACTCACCACCGGTTTCATCGCTGAGGAATATCCCGACGGCTTTCATGGCGCGACTGCCTCACCCGAGCTCAAGCGCAATCTTGCCGCCATCGCCGGCTTTGTCGCCACGGCTCGGGCCGACCGGGCGCGGCAGGTCGATGGCCAGCTCGCCGACAATCTCGATCCGCCTTATCAATGGAGCATTCGGATCGGCGACAGCGTGCACGTCGTCAGTCTCGACGAGGGCGACATCACTGTCGATGGCGCGGCTATAGCGTTGTCGATGGAATACACCCCCGGAGACCGGATGGTGCAGGCCGAGCTGAGTAATATGGAGATTCTGGGTGTCAAGCTCGAGCCGACCCGCACCGGCCTCAAGATGACCGCGCGCGGCGCGATCCATCAGGCCGAAATTCTGCCTGCCCGTATCGCGCATCTTACCCGGCACATGCTTGAAAAACTGCCGCCCGACCTTTCCCGATTCCTCATCTGCCCGATGCCCGGCCTGCTGATTTCGCTGAACGTCAAAGAAGGCGACAGGGTCGAGGCTGGTCAGCCGCTGGCAGTGGTGGAAGCCATGAAGATGGAGAACATCCTGCGCGCGGAAAAATCAGCCACGGTCAAAACGGTCAATGCCAAGGCGGGCGAGAGCCTGGCGGTGGATGCGGTGATACTTGAACTGGAGTGATGCTTCAAATTGTGACCACTGGTTGTTACTTTTTGGCGGGACTGCAATCGGTGGCACTTTTCGGCTGACCTTGCACTTACGGCCATGGAACCCCACCCTTGGGCGATGCGAAAAATCTGGACGATCGGTTATGAGCAGGCACGGCTGGACGATGTCATTGCCGCACTACGAGGTGCCGGGGTCGAACTGCTCGCCGATGTCCGCGCCTTGCCCCTGTCCCGGCGGCCCGGTTTTTCGAAGACGGCACTGGCAGGCGCGTTGACCGAGGCGGGCATCGCGTATCGCCATTTGAAGCCGCTGGGAACACCTGCGGACGGCCGG
>JANMCD010000110.1:0-6852 GCA_031360905.1 Novosphingobium sp. | reverse complement strand
GGCGGTCCATCTCGATTGCGGTGACGCGCGCGCCGGCGCGCAGCAGCGCGCGGGTCAGGCCGCCGGGGCCGGGGCCGACTTCGAGCACCGCGCGATCCTTGAGATCGCCGGGAATGGCGGCGATGCGGTCCAGCAATTGCTCGTCGAGCAGGAAGTTCTGGCCGAGCGCTTTGCTCGCCATCAACCCGTGGCGGGCGATCACTTCGCGCAAGGGGGGAAGGGTCAAATCCCCGCCCGACGCGCTGCGCACTCGCCCGCCATACGGATTGCTGCGATGGTAGCCTCGGAGCTGGCCTTGCCGGTGCCGGCCAGTGAAAACGCGGTGCCGTGGTCGGGCGATGTGCGCACGATCGGCAGGCCGAGGGTGATGTTGACCCCGAGGTCGAAGTCGAGCGCTTTGACTGGGATCAGCGCCTGATCGTGGTACATGCAGATGGCAACGTCATACCCTCCCCTTGCATGCGGCGCGAACAGGGCGTCGGCGGGATGCGGGCCGGTGACGTCGATGCCGGCGGTCCGCAGCGCGGCGATGGCAGGGGCGATGATGCGGGTTTCTTCGCTGCCCATCCGCCCCGCCTCGCCGGCATGCGGATTGAGCGCGGCGATAGCCAGGCGAGGGGCGGCGATACCGAAATCCTGCGCCAGCGCCTCAGCGACAATCTTCGCCCGTCGCTCGACCAATGCCCGGGTAAGCAGCGCGGGAACCTGGGCAAGGGGGACGTGCACGGTCAGCGGCACCGTGCGCAAATTTGGCCCGGCGAGCATCATCACCGCGTCTTCGGCGGCGATACCGCAGGCGGCGGCGACGAATTCGGTCTGCCCGGGATGGGGGAAGCCAATCTCGGCCAGCAGCGCCTTGGCGATTGGGCCCGTGATCAAGGCGCCGGCCTCGCCGCTGACCGCGAGCGCGGTGGCCTCGGTCAGCGATTGCAGCGCCAGCGCCGCGCCTATGCGGTTTGGCTGGCCAGGGCGGTAATCGCCGTCGGCATCGCTCCACACCGGCAAGGCGCGGACAAACACCGCCGCCGCCTCCGCCGGATGGCCAATGCGCTCGACCGGTAGTGCGATTCCCCGGGTCGCGGCTGCGGCTGCGAGCAGGCGCGCGCCGCCCACTAGGAAAAATGGCGGCAAACGGTCTTCAACGCGCCGCGCCCAGGCTTCGGCAAGCAGTTCGGGTCCGACCCCGGCCGGATCGCCCAGCGAAACGGCGAGCGGCGCGGTCATGCCGGGCGCGCGCGGGTCAATTGTAGTCGATCACCGCGTCGCGGCGCAGGTCGCGCAAATACATTTGCGCGCGCTTGTTGACCCGGTCTTCTTCCATCTGCGTCATCAGCTCGTCGAAATTCGGGGTGGCAGCAGATTTGGCATCGTCGCGGCCGCATAGCATCAGCACGCGAACGCCCTCCTCGATTGAGCCGAACGGCGGCGAGGTTTCGCCGACCGAGAGAGTGAGCACCGCCTGTTGCAGCGGCCCCGGCAGATCGCGCGCCTTGACCTGATCATTGGTCACGACCTGCGCGCCTTGCTGGGCCGCTACGGCATCGACCTGACCGCAGCCGCGCGCCTGCTTCATCGCCGTGGCGAATTCGCCCGCCTTCTTCTGGGCCGTGGCCGCAGTGGTGCCGGCGGGGAAGTTGATCGAAACCTGCTTGAGCGCCAGCAATGCATCGCGCGGATCGGCGGTCAGCACCTGGCGCTTGTCGATCAGATATATAATCGAATAGCCGCCTTGCAGTTCGATCGGCCCGACCAGTTGCCCGGACGACAGCTCGCGCGCCGCAGTGCCGAGTTCGGCGGGCAGTTGCTCAAGCCGCACCCAGCCAAGATCGCCGCCGACCGCCGCTGTCGAAGCCTGTGAATATTGCCTTGCGTAGCCAACGAAGCTGCCGCCCTGCCGCAGCTGTTCAACGATGCGCTTGGCATTTGCGGCGACGCTCGGCTTTGATTCAGGCGTGGCCGCCAGAAAAATCTCGCCGATCCGATATTCCTCGGTGCCCTTGGCCGCTTTCAGCCGCTCGACCAGCTCGCGAACTTCCTCGTCGGCGACATTGACGAAGGGCTGGACATTGCGGCGCAGCAGCCGCTGCCACGAAAGTTCACCGCGGATCTGGCGTTTGAGTGTGGCCGGCGACGAACCGATGCGAGCGAGATAGGCGTCCATCGCCTTGGTGTTCTGGCCAAAATTTTGCTGGGCGACGCGGTTATAGCTCTGCTCGATCTCCGCATTCTCGACTTCGATGTCGGATGCCTTTGCCGCCTGGATTTGCAGTGTTTCGTCGATCAGATTGCGCAGCACCTGCAACCGCAGGCGCTGGACTTCTTCGGCCGCCAGCTTGTTATCGTTGGCCGCGAGGATCAGCGCGAGCCGTTGATCGACATCGGTACCGGTGACGATGTCGCCGTTGATGACGGCGGTGGCACGGCGAACGTTGGGATCGTTCTGGCCGAATATGGTTACATCAGCGGGGATCGAAATCTCGCCTTGCATGGCCGGGCGCATCGGAACCGGAGGTGAGGCATTCGCCGGTGGCGATGCATTCTGTGCAGCCGCACCGGCTGTCACCGCCGCCGCCAGGCCTGCGGCCAAAAACATGTTCCGAACAGTTTTCTTCACAGCCAGTTCAACCCTGTTTACGGCGCGGAAATCCGTCAGCCTGAATGCCGCCGTAGATGGTTCCGGCCGGCTTAACCTTAGCTGAGCGCGCCGATAGCGTGTTTGCCGGCCCATGCCAACGCCCGATGCAGCGGCATCCCCGGAAGGAATTCCCGCACTGGCAGGGGAGGAAAGGGCCGGATCAGCGGAAGCCGAGATTGCGAAGGGCAAAGCGGACTTCGAACGTATCGCCCTTCTGCGCATCGCCGGTGGTGACGAAGTCGCGCCGCCAGGTTACGCCGAACTCAAGGCAGTCGTCCTGATAGGCAACGCCGAGCCGGGTGCGCAACGGCTCGAAACCCTGCGGCAAAGGCTGCAGGCGGTTGGTGCTCTGACCGATGTTGAATACGCCGGAGCCGAACAGCGACCAGTAGCGCCGAATCGCGATCCGCCCCGCCGCGCGCAGTTCCTCGCTGTCCTTGAGATCCTCGATGGCCGGCGAGACATTGCGGTCCAGCAGCGAATACCCGACTTCGAGATAGGTCCGCTGACTGCCGATCGCGGCATCGAGTTCGTTACGGCGGAAGGCGAAACTTTCCTTGTCGATGCGGAAGCGGTGGGTCAGCCTGACGAAGTTGCGGTAGCGCACCTCGGTCCGCCCGACGATGTCCGAACTCCGGCTTGAAAGACCAGTGCCTTCGGGCAGCAGGGTCGGCTTGCTGGTCAGCCGGAAGGACTGGCCAATCGTGGTTTTGACCCGCCAGCGCGGTGCATCGAACTGCCAGTCGATGCCATAGGTGAAGCGCACCCCGTCTTCGATCCGGTCGTAGCCGGGGAAGCGGTTGAGCGCGAAGAGATTGCTGTCCTCCAGGTCGATGGCGCGCGAATCCTCATTCGGTACCGCGAGATTGCGGATGGTGGGGCTGGCGACGATCTGGATGCGCGGGGTCAGCACCTGGGTGCCGTGGAACAGGCTGCCAAACAGCGGCCATTTGGCATCGAGCGCCGCCGTGGCGATACCGCGCGCCTGCCAGCCGGGATTGCCGCGATAACTTGCCGTTGCGGTCAGATGGTTCGAATCGGAATGATAGACATCGCCGCGAACCAGCGCCGTCAGCGTCAGTTCCTGGCCGAGGTTGGTGATCCGCCGCATGTCCCACTGCGCGCTGGCGAAGGCGCGCTGCGTGTCCTGCCCGGCGGAACGGATGATCGCCAGGCTGTTCGCCTGCAATTGCACCTGGCCGCCCAGCAAGGGGCCGGGAAAGCGGCGGCGATAGTCGATGGCCGGCAAGGCGATCGGCACCTGGCCCTGGCTGTCGTTGACCCGCAGCGTTTGCGTCGCCCAGCCGGCGATCGACAGATAGGAATGATCGTCGATCCGCTCGACATCGACCATCGAGCGCAGCCGGTCGTCGCGGCTGATGTCGTAGCGGCGCAGGAAGGTGCGGTCGGTCGCGCGCCGGGCCGAGGCAGTGACACTCCATTGCGGCGAGAGCTGGAAGCGGCCGTTGGCGAAGATATAGCCGCGGAAGTCACGCTGCGAGGCCGAGCCGTCGTTCGATACCGGGATGACGTTGGAGCGCGTCGCATAGCCGGTAACCTGATAGGCGCCGGTTTCGGTGAGCGCGCGGTACTGCGCCGAAAGCATCGGCACCGCCTTGGTATAGACATAAGCCGTCGCCGCGATGTCGCGGTTGTTGGCGAGCCGCACGTAATAGGTCTCGCTGATTTCCAGCCCGTTGGACGGCGTGAAGCGGAAATTCGGGATCAGCAGACCGGATATCGCGCGCCCGTCGGTGGCGAAGGCGAGTCCGGGCAACGGCATCAGGCGGATGCCGAACAGCTCAAGCCGGGCGCCGCGCATGCGGACGGTTTTCTTGTCGGGTGAATAGGTAACCTCACGGGCGGTCACCCGCCAGCTCGGCTTCTTCGGACAACCGTTCTCGTCTTCCACCTCGCAGGCGGAATAGCTGGCATAGTTGAGCAGAATGTCGCCATTCGCCGCCCGCGCACCCGAGACCGCGGCGAGGCGCCCTCCTTCGCGCAAGGCGAGCAGCATGTTTTCCATGGCGCCGGCCCGGAACGCATCGGTGAGTTCCACCTTGTCGGTAAAAAGCTGGTTGCCGTCCTGATCGACAATTCTCACATTGCCCGACGCCACGATCTGCCCGGTGGTCCGGTTCCACGAAACCGCGTCCGCCTTCACCGACTGCGCATCGCGGCGCAGCACGACATTGCCGCGTGCGGTGATGGTGTCGGCGGTTTCCGCATACTCCAGGGTGTCCGCCTCGAAGTCGATGGCGTCGCTTTGCGGCGCCGGGGCGGGTATCGCGGGCGGGGCTTCCGGCACCTGCGCGTGCACCTGCTGGATGCTCCCCGCCGCAAGCAGCAGTGCGATGGCGAAACCGGTTCCATGGCGGACAGCCCGGAAGCCATGGAGTTGCAACAGGAACTGCGGCCCGGGGAGCATCGCTTGCCTATCGCATTGCCCGCGCCTAACTGCAATCCGCCCTCGGCGCAGTTTATCGCCTGACGGGCCAAGTTCGGCCAGCCGTTACCAAAGGGATACGCTGCCCGCCAGTTCAGGAGAGATCATGCAGACCCAGTTTCTCGATGCGCCGCAGGATCCCGCACCGCGCCTGGTCGCGCGCCTGGCGGGCGGCGATGCCCTGCCGGACGATCTCGAGCCGGTGCTGGCGGAAGGCGCCAAGGCCGCCCGTTTCACCGGCAAGGGCGCGCAAATCCACGAAGGCTTCGTCATGCGCGGCGGCAAGCTTGCCCGCGTGGCGCTGGTCGGCATCGGCGAGGTGAACGGGGCAGGGCGGACCGGATCGATCGAGCGGGCCGGCGGGGCGCTGGCCGCGCGCTACCTTGCCTCGGGCGAGACCGCGCTGACCGTCGACTTCGCCGGCTCGGGCCTGTCCGCCTCGGAGAGCGCCGCCTTCCTGCTCGGCCTGCGCCTGCGCGCCTGGCGTTTCGATGCCTATCGGACCAAATTGCCCGAGGATCAGAAGCCGACGCTCACCGATATCTTCATCCTCAACCCGCCCGAGAGCACCGAGGCGGAATGGCTGCGCGAAGAAGCGCTGGCGGAAGGCGTCGAGTTTACCCGTCAGCTGGTTACCGAGCCAGGCAATGTCATCTATCCGGAAAGCTTCGTCGCTCGCTGCGAGCAGCGTCTGGCGGGAACCGGCATCGAAATCCGCGTGCTCGACGAGGCGGCGATGCAGGCGCTTGGCATGGGCGCGCTGCTCGGCGTCTCGCTGGGCTCGGCCCGACCTGCGCGGCTGCTGGCGCTGCAATGGCTCGGCGGCAAGGCGGGCGACAGGCCGACTGCCTTCGTCGGCAAGGGCGTGACCTTCGACACCGGCGGCATTTCGCTCAAGCAGCCCGCCGGCATGGAAGACATGAAATGGGACATGGGCGGCGCCGGCGCGGTGGTCGGCGCGATGCTGGCGATTGCCAGGCGCAAGGCGAAGGCGAACGTCATCGGCATCTGCGGACTGGTCGAGAACATGCCCGATGGCGCGGCGCAGCGACCGGGCGATGTCGTCACTTCGATGTCGGGCCAGACCATCGAGGTGATCAACACCGACGCCGAAGGCCGGCTGGTGCTGTGCGACGTGCTGACCTGGGTGCAGAAGGAGTTCGACCCCGCCGCCATCGTCGATCTCGCCACGCTGACCGGGGCGATGGTCGCGGCGCTGGGCAGCGAGTATGCCGGGGTGTTTTCAAACGACGACGCGCTGGCGGAAAAGCTCGTAAAGGCTGGCACGGCCAGTGGCGACAAGCTGTGGCGTTTTCCCTTGGGGTCTGCTTACGACAAGCTGATCGACAGCCAGATCGCCGACATCAAAAACGTTGGCCCGCGCAACGGCGGTGCCATCACCGCGGCGCAATTCCTCCAGCGCTTCATCGACAAGGGCCGCCCCTGGGCGCATCTCGACATCGCCGGTGTAGTCTGGGCCGACAAGCCTGGCGCGACCTGGGAGAAGGGCGCGACCGGCTATGGCGTGCGGCTGCTTGACCGCTATGTCCGCGATAATCTGGAGGGGTAACGGCTCCCCGCAGGCTTGCGTAGGGGGTTGGGGGAGGGCTTGTCAGGGACCGCGATGAGAGTCGATTTCTACCAGCTCAGCCGCGATTCCGCCGAAGCCGCCCTGCCGCTGATCGCCCGGGCGACGCTCAATGCGGGCGAACGGCTGCTGGTGGTGTCGGCCGACGAGGCGCAGCTTGGCCGGATCAGCGACATGCTATGG
>JANMCD010000089.1:0-5374 GCA_031360905.1 Novosphingobium sp. | reverse complement strand
CGTCCAGCCAGTGGCAATGGCGCCGACGCAAATCCAGCAGGATTGCCAACCTTGCGAGGAAGAGACGGAGGAATACGTCCCAGTCCGCACGCGCGCAATTCCCCCGCGCGCGCGCAGTTACCGCCCGCTGCCGGACAAGCGTATCAGGGTGAATTGAACCGCAAGAACGCCGCTACAAGTTGCGCCGCGCAACTTGAAGCGCCTGGCTATAGAGTCAGATCCCGCCGCCGGTGAGCCGCTGGCAAATCAGATCGAGCTGATCGAGCGTGCGGTAGCGGATGGTCACCGAGCCCGAGCGCGGGTCGGCGTCGCCGTTGATGCGAACGGCCAGGCCGAGGAATTCCTCGAGATGGCCCTGGACTGCGGCGATATCGGCCGAATCGGCGGAATCGCGGACCGCGCGGCTGCGCCGGGGTGCACTCTCGCCAACCTGCCGGCGCCGCACCAGGCGCTCGACGTCGCGAACCGAAAGGTGCCTGGCCACCGCTGCCTCGGCAATGTCCACCGCATCGGGCGCGCCGATCAGCGCCCGGGCATGACCCATCGATAGCCGGCCATCCTCGATCATCGCCACAACTTGCTCGGGCAGCACCAGCAGGCGCTGAAGATTGGCGACATGGCTGCGCGACTTGTCGACCATCCGGGCGATCTCTGCCTGGGTCAGCCCTTCATCCTCGGCGAGGCGGCGGTAGGCGCGCGCTTCCTCGATCGGGTTGAGATCCTGACGCTGGAGGTTTTCGATAAGCGCCAGCGCCATCACCTCGCGATCACCCAAATCACGAATTAAGGCTGGTATTTCATGGAGTTGTGCCCGCTGCGCCGCGCGCCAGCGGCGCTCACCGGCGACCAGCTGATAGCGCCCCTCCCCCACAGGCCGGACGATGATCGGCTGGATCACCCCGCGCGCGGCGATCGACGCCGCGAGTTCATCGAGCGTGGCATCGTCAAAGTGACGGCGCGGCTGGGCTGGATGCGGCTCGATAGCGGCAACGCTCAGCATCGCCAATCCGGCCGCAGGGGCAGTTCCTGGTGTGGCGCTGGCCGCCGGTGCGACCAGCGGTTCCTCGCGGCGGACTTCGCCCATCAAGGCGCCGAGCCCGCGCCCCAGCGCCAGCGGCTTGCGCTTGACCAATGACCCGGCTGCTGCGGCTGCGGTCATGGGAATCATGGAATTGTCGCTCATGCGGCTTTCCTTCTTTCCGGCAAGCGCGCCATCAACTCACGGGCGAGCGCCATATAGGCGCGGCTGCCGGCGCAGGCGTGATCGTAAACCAGCGCTGGCAAGCCATGGCTTGGCGCTTCGGACAGGCGGACATTGCGCGGGATCGTCGCCTGGAAAACCAGTTCGCCCAGGCATGAGCGCACATCTGCGGAAACCTGGTCGGACAAGCGATTGCGGCGATCGAACATGGTGAGAGCAATGCCGACGATGCCGAGATCGGGGTTGAAGCGCTGCTGCACTCGCTCGACCGTCTGCAACAAATGGCTGAGGCCCTCAAGTGCGAAAAACTCGCATTGCAGCGGCACCAGCAGCGTGTCGGCCGCTGCCAGCGCGTTGAGCGTCAACAGGCCGAGTGAAGGCGGGCAATCGATCATGCAGATATCGTAACCCACCTCCCCGGCCAGCGCACGGGTCAAACGGCCAGTGCGGTCATCAACCGAAACCAGCTCGACTTCCGCCCCGGACAGATCGACTGTGGCGGGGACAATGTCGAGGCCGGGGATTTTGGTGGACTGCACACAGCTGCGCAGTGGAGCCTGGTCAATCAGCAATTCATAGGTTGAACTCTGGCGGTCGCTGGCGGCAATCCCAATCCCGGTCGAGGCATTGCCCTGGGGATCGAGGTCGATCAGCAGAACCTTCCAGCCTGTCGCGGCCAGCGCGGTGGCGAGATTGATCGCCGTGGTGGTCTTGCCCACACCACCTTTCTGATTGGCAATGGCAATGCGGATCACGGTGTGCGCCCTTTTCTGCCAAGCAGCCGACCGGTAATTATACCGGCATCCTCGTCGGTCAGCGATTGTTCCACGTGGAACAGGTGATTCCAGCCGTGGAGCGATTGCAACTCTTGACGCGCAGAACGGCCCTTCGGCAACAGCCAGACTGTGTCGTCTGTGGAAAATCGCGCCGACAGCTTCAGCAGTGGGCCAAGCGGGGCAAAGGCACGCGCCGATATGACCCCCATTGGCTGCGTCTCAACTCGCTCGATGGGAACGCGCGCGATGACTGCATTGTCTAGCGCCAGTTCAGTTGAAGCGCGCTCAAGCCAATCGGACCTGAGGGATCGCGACTCGACCATTGTTACCGTACATTCGGGTCGGAGCGCGGCTATGACCAACCCCGGAAATCCCGCGCCAGTGCCCAGGTCGAGCCAGGTCGAGCATGTTTCACGTGGAACAAAATTCAAAAGCTGGGCGCTGTCGGCAATATGCCTTTGCCAGACGTCAATCAGGCTGGCTGATGACACGAGGTTCTGCCGATCGTTCTCCGTTCTCAGCATCGCGGCCAGCCGCTCGAGCCGCGCCATCGCCGCATCGCCGCCTTCGGGCAAAGTCCGCAGCCAGTCCCTCGCTTCGGCTTCGCTGGAAATCATGCCGACTGCCGCCGCGCATGCACCAGCAGCGCCGCCAGCGCCGCCGGGGTGACGCCTGCAACTCTACCAGCTGCCGCCAGAGACGACGGCATGGCCCGGCTGAGCCGCTCGACCATCTCGCGGGAGAGGCCGGGGATCGCCGCGTAAGGAAAGTGATCGCCGAGCGGCAGCGCATCGCTCGCGCGCAAGTCCCGCAACTCGCTGTCTTGCCGGGCAAGGTACGGCGCATAGGCGGCATCCTCGGCCACTTCCGCCGCTATTTCCACGTCGAGCAAGGCATGGTCAGCGATCCACGGCGCAAGTCCGTCAAGTTCGACGCCGCCGAAACGCAACCATTCGCGCAGCGACAATCTCCCGGCGTCCCCGCGTACCGGCAGCCCGGACGCGGCCAGTTCATGCGCTCCCACTTCCCGAAGAAGTTCGATCTCCAGCTGTTCTCTCGCTGTGCTGCGCCGAACGAACCAATCGCGCCGCGCCGCGCCGACACAACCCGCCGCGCTCGCCAGCGGCGTAAGCCGTGTCGAGGCGTTGTTGGCGCGCAGACGCAGGCGGTATTCGGCGCGGGCGGTGAGCATGCGGTAAGGCTCGGAGACACCATGCAGCGTCAGATCGTCGATCATCACCGCCAAATAGCTGTTGGCCCGGTCGAGCGGTGCGGGCTCTCGTCCCAGCACCTCGGCCGCCGCATGCATCCCGGCGACCAGACCCTGAGCTGCGGCTTCCTCATAGCCGGTGGTGCCGTTGATCTGGCCCGCGCAGTAGAGTCCGGGAATCGCGCGCAGCTCAAGGCTGGGACGCAGCGCGCGGGGATCGATGTGATCGTATTCGACGGCATAGCCCGGCACTGCCATCTCCACATGCTCGAGCCCCGCCATTGTCCTGAGCATGGCGAGCTGGACATCGGCCGGCAGCGAAGTGCTGACGCCGTTGGGATAGACCAGATGCGTGTCCAGCCCCTCGGGTTCGAGGAAAATCTGGTGCGAATCGCGGTCGGCGAAGCGGTGGATCTTGTCCTCGATCGACGGGCAATAGCGCGGCCCCTGCGCGCCGATCGCGCCGGAAAACAGCGGGGAGCGGTGCAGGTTGGCGCGAATCACATCGTGGCTACGAGGATTGGTGCGGGTGATCGCGCAGAAAATCTGCGGATTGACCCGGCGTTGCGACATCGCCGACATGCTCCACAGCTCAGCGTCCGATGGCTGCTCCGTTAGCCGCGACCAGTCGATGGTGCGGCCGTCAAGTCGGGGCGGCGTGCCCGTCTTGAGCCTTGCCATCGGCAGCTCCGCCTCGCGCAGCTGGCTGGCGAGCAGCTGGGCCGAGGCCTCGCCAATCCGGCCTCCCGTCATCCGCTCCTCGCCGCGAAACAGGGTGCCGCCAAGAAACGTCCCGGTGCAGAGCAAAACCGCAGGCGCTGCCAGTACCGCGCCGTCGGCCAAGGTCACACCGCTGACCCGCCCGCCCATCAGGGTCAGCCCCGCCACCTCGCCTTCGAGAAGCGTCAGATCGCCTTGCTCAGCCAGCAGGCGGCGTATTGCCGCCTTGAACAGCTTGCGGTCGGCCTGGACGCGGGGACCGTGGACGGCGCTGCCTTTGGAGCGGTTGAGCATACGGTAGTGAATCGCCGCAGCATCGGCGGCGCGAGCGATCAATCCGTCGAAAGCATCAACTTCGCGAACCAGATGGCCCTTACCCAGCCCGCCGATTGCCGGGTTGCAGCTCATCGCCCCAACGGCCGCCAGATCAAAGCTGACGAGCGCGATTCGCGCACCCATACGGGCAGCCACCGCCGCCGCCTCACATCCGGCATGTCCGCCGCCGATAACTATGATGTCAAAACTTTCCATCGGCTGCGCCCTTACGGCAGCAGGGCAATCGGGTCAAAGCGCCAGCTGTTCCACGTGGAACATCACTTGCCGATGCAAAACCGTCCAAACAGCGCGTCGAGCATATCCTCGGTTGTCGTACGGCCGAGCAGCCCATCGAAAGCGACACGGGCCAGGCGCAGGTTTTCCGCGCAGAGCAATGGGTCGAATTGCAACGCCGCACGCACCAGCGCCGCTTCGGCCTCGGCCAGTAACCGGTGCTGCCGCGCGTTGAGGGCCCCCTCGCCAGGCTTGGGCAGCGCCGCACGAGCCGTAACCACGAGGTCGCGGCGCAGCGTGTCCAGCCCCTCCCCGGATACCGCTGAAACCCGGTGTCGAGGAGCGCGCTTGCCAGGGTGGCTGGGCCGGTCGGCCTGTGGCTCGATCTCCCAGGCCCCGGCTGGTCCCTCGCTCTCCGGGCCGAGCCACAGCACCAGATCGGCATTGCCGATTGCCATGCGGGCGCGCGCGGCCCCGATCGCCTCGATGGCATCGCCCGCCTGATCGCGCAGACCGGCGGTGTCGGCGAAGCGGAATGGCACCCCCTCGATCGCCACCGGATAGGTCAAGACGTCACGGGTGGTCCCGGCAATGGGCGCGGTTATGGCCGCTTCGGATTCAACCAAAGTATTGAAAAGCGTGCTCTTTCCTGAATTGGGGGGGCCAGAAAGGACAACTCGGAATCCCTCGCGCAGCGCTTCGGCGCGCGGACGGGCGAGCCAGGCGCCCAGTTCCATGAGCAAATACTGGAGACGCGAGGTGAATGTACCCGGCAGAGTCGCGGCATCGTCCTCGTCAACGAAATCGAGCACGACCTCAATCGATGCCGAAATCGCCAGCAGTTCCTCGCGCCACGCTTCGACCATGCGACTGAAGGCGCCGCCGGCCATCGCCATGGCGCTGCGGCGCTGCAGTTCG
>JANMCD010000044.1:0-11148 GCA_031360905.1 Novosphingobium sp. | reverse complement strand
CTGCGCGGCCGCGCGTCCGGCCCGGCGCTGGCGTCGGCCTTTTTCGACCTTTACGAGGCCAGCGAAATCAGCGCCCGGCAGGATTTCCTCGCCAAGCTCCACGCCGTCTACCCGCATGATGCCGCGGCCATCGATGCCGCCATTGCCCGCTGGAACGGCAGCCGCGACGAGGCTTCGGCGCAGGCGCTCAACGATGCCAGCGAATCGCCCGGCCTCAAGCTGATCAACCTCCTCAACCTGGCGCCCGGCGGCACGCGGCGGCTGCTGGCGATGCGCACCGACCTGCTCAACGCTCCGAAAGGCGGGAACGGCGGCCTCAAGGCGCTCGACGCCGAGTTCGAGGGCGCCTTCACCGCCTGGTTCAATGCCGGATTTCTCGAAATGCGGCGGATTGGCTGGGACAGCCCGGCTGCGGTGCTGGAAAAGATCATCGAGTACGAAGCGGTCCATTCGATCGCCGGCTGGGACGATCTGCGCAGCCGGGTCGAACCCGCCGACCGGCGTTGCTACGGCTTCTTTCATCCGCAGATGCCGGACGAGCCGCTGATTTTCGTCGAGGTTGCGCTGACCAGTGTTTTGCCTAGCGCAATCGGCGATATCCTCTCCGAAAAGCGGCGCATGGTCGAACCGCACAGGGCTAATTGCGCGATCTTCTACTCGATCTCGAACTGCCAGGACGGGCTGCGCGGCATTCCCTTCGGCAATTTCCTGATCAAGCGGGTGGTCGGCTTGCTGTGCGAGGAACTGCCGCAGCTCAAGACCTTCGCCACCCTGTCGCCGGTTCCCGGTTTCGCCGCATGGCTCAGGCAGGAGCAAAGCGCGGCGGGCGGCGACAAGGTGAGCTTGCCGGTCGACCGTGAGCTCAAGGCGCTGGCCGCGCGCTATTTGGTTACCGGTCGCTCGGCCAAAGGCATGGTGATCGATCCGGTGGCCCGCTTCCACCTTAGCAATGGCGCGCGACTCGATGCGATCCATACCGGGGCCGATACATCGGCCAACGGCCTGCGCCAGTCGCATGGGGTGATGGTCAATTACGTCTATGACATCGCCGAAATCGAGGAAAACCACTTCGCGCTGGCGGAACTCGGCACTGTCGCTGCATCGAAGCCGGTGCAGGTGCTGGCGGGGGTCGAACCGGTCAAAGAGGGCAAGAGCAGCAAACGGGCGGCCTGACTGTTTCGCACTCTATCAGTGCCCGGGAAAATCCATCAGCGCCTCGACCTGCAAACCCGCCGCCCGCAGCCGCTCCGCACCGCCAAGCTCGGGCAGGTCGATCACGAACAGCGCGTGTTCGGTCGCCGCCCCCGCGGCGCGCAGCAACTGCATCGCGGCAAACGCGGTGCCGCCGGTGGCGATGAGATCATCGATCAGCACCACCCGCGCCCCGGCCGCAATCGCGCCCGGATCGATCTCGAGCGTATCGGTGCCGTACTCCAGCGCATAATCGAGCGCGATGACCGGCACCGGCAGCTTGCCGGGCTTGCGGATCGGCACGAAGCCCAGCCCCAGCCGCGCCGCCACCGCCGCCCCGAAAATAAAGCCGCGCGCCTCGATTCCGGCAATCGCCTCAGCCCCCGCCGCCGTCGCCCGCTCGGCCAGCAGGGCCACACTCGCTGCGAAACCGGCACCGTGGCCGAGCAGCGTGGTGATGTCGCGGAACAGGATGCCGGTCTTGGGAAAGTCCGGGACATTACGGATCAGGCTTTTGAGCTCGGCGGGGGTCATCACCTCAATCCTCCCCGTTCCGGGGAGGATCACAGCTCAATGCTTCATGCCCGCCCAGACATTGCGGTAGGCCATATAGGCGAGCACTGCGGCGAAAAGCAGGAAGCCGACGACCGGCCAGCCGGTCTGGTTGCGCTTGTCGAGCTTGGGCTCCGCGGTCCAGACGAGGAACGCCGAGACGTCCTTTGACATCTGATCGACCGTCGCTTTGGGATTGCCCTCGGCGTAGGTCACCTGATCGTCACCGGTCAGCGGCGGCGGCATGGCGATGTTGAGATTGGCGAAATAGGGGTTGTAGTGCAGCCCCTCCGGCACCTTGGCGTCCGGATATTTGCGGAGAACTTCGGCGGGCTGGTTCGCATAGCCGGTCAGCAGCGAATAGACATAAGCCGCGCCATCGTCCCGCGCTTTCGCCATCAGCGAAAGATCTGGCGGGTTGCCCTGCCCGCCATAGATAACCGGCGGGAAAAGGTCGGTCGCCAGGCCCGGCTTGCTCGTCACTTCGCCGGTATTGGCATTGTAGGCCGGGATCTGCGCCTTGGCGGCGATCGCCTTCACTTCGTCCTCATTATAGCCCAGCGCAGCCAGATCGCGGTAGGCGACATGGCGCAGCGAATGGCAGGTGGCGCAGACTTCCTGATAAACCTTGAACCCGCGCTGCAACTGCTGCCGGTCGAAATGGCCGAACATGCCATCGCTGGCCAGCGCCAGATGCTTGGGATGCTCGTGGAATTCGCGTTCGACGGACTTGGGCAAACCCTCAGCGGCGAAATTGATCGCCCCCCAGAGCAGCGACCAGGCAAGCGCCGCGACGATGAACAGTCCACCGAGAATGGAGAAGATGCGGATCATGGGTCTCTCTTTCCGTCTCGCTGACTTTATTCGGCCGGGACCAGCACGGCATTGTCATCCTTGCCGAGCACGGACTCGGTGATCGAGAACGGCAGCGGCTCGGGCCGTTCGATCGAGGAGACCAGCGGCAGGATAATGAGGAAGTGCGCGAAGTAATACAGCGCCGCGATCTGGCTGATCATGACGAAGGGCTCCTCCGCCGGTGCGCCGCCGCAATAGAACAACACCGCCATGGCCGGGACCAGGCCGAACCAGAAAAACTTGCGGAACAGCGGCCGGTAGTGCCCGGACCGCACCGGCGACTTGTCGAGCCAGGGCAGCAGGAACCAGATCAGGATCGAACCGAACATCGCCAGCACCCCGAGCAGCTTGGCCGGGATGAAGAAGAAGTCGAAAGTGAAAGCGCGCAAGATCGCGTAGAACGGCCAGAAATACCATTCGGGCACGATATGCGCCGGCGTGCTCATCGGGTTGGCCGGGATGTAATTATCCGGGTGGCCGAGCGCGTTCGGCGCAAAGAACAGCACCGCGCAGTAGATCAGCAGAAACACCACCACGCCAAATCCGTCCTTGGCGGTGAAATAAGGGTGGAACGGCAAGGTGTCGCTCTCGGTCTTCACCTCAATACCGGTCGGGTTGGACGAACCGGGGATGTGCAGTGCCCAGATGTGCAGCACGACAACCGCGACGATGACGAACGGCAGCAGATAATGCAGCGAGAAGAACCGGTTGAGCGCAGCATTGTCAGGCGAATAGCCCCCCAGCAGCCATTGCTGGATCGGCTCGCCGACCAGCGGGATCGCTCCGAACAGCCCAGTGATCACCTTGGCGCCCCAAAAGCTCATTTGTCCCCATGGCAGCACATAGCCCATAAAGGCGGTCGCCATCATCAACAGGAAGATGACCACGCCCAGCAGCCAGATCATTTCGCGCGGCGCCTTGTACGAACCGAAGTAGAAACCGCGGAAGATGTGGACATAGATCACCACAAAGAACGCCGCGGCGCCGTTGGCGTGGGCATAACGCATCAGCCAGCCCCAGTTGACGTTGCGCATGATGTGCTCGGTCGAATCGAAGGCGACCAGCGCATTGGGCGCGTAGTGCATTGCGAGCACGATCCCGGTGATGATCTGCAGCATCAGGCAAAACCCGGCGAGGACACCGAAATTCCACCAGTAATTGATGTTACGCGGCACCGGATAGCCGGCGCCGACCGCGTTATAGACGAAGCGCGGCAGCGGCAGCTTTTCGTCCATCCACTGCATGAAGGGATGGCTCGGCTTGTAGTGGTTCGCCCAGGGGAAGCTCATGATCGTGACCTCAAAATGTCTTCCGGCCTCAGCCGATCTTGACGACGGTATCGGATTGAAAGGCGTATTCTGGAACCTCAAGATTCTTGGGCGCCGGGCCTTTGCGGATACGCGCCGCGGTATCGTAGACTGAACCGTGGCAGGGGCAGAAATAGCCGCCGAACTCGCCCTTGATTTCACCTTCGCCGGCGCCAAGCGGCACGCAGCCGAGATGGGTGCACACGCCCATCGTGATCAGCCAGTTTTCCTTGCCCGCAGTGGTCCGCTCGGCCAGGGTTTGCGGATCACGCAAATCGCCGACATCGACCTTGTTCGCTGCGGCGATTTCTGCCGGGGTCAGGTTGCGGATGAACACCGGCTGCTTGCGGAACACCGCCTTGATCGCCTGGCCAGGCTGGATCGCGCCGATATCGATCTCGGTGGAGCTTTCGGCCAGCACGTCAGCCGACGGGGCCATCTGGCTGACCAGCGGCACCAGCGTGGCGAGAGCACCGATGCCCGCAGCCGAGACCGCCGCGATGTTGATGAAGTCACGCCGCCGCACGCCTTCTCCAACCTCGGTGCCCGGAGTGGCGATGCCCGCATCTTGTGCCATGGTCGATCTTGCCTTGCTCTTGCCGTCCGCGACCAGACCTGGCGCGGGCCGAAACCTGTCTTATGTTCGCCTGAGGACCCCCCCGGCACCTGCCCCATCCGCGGCCAAAAACCTTCGGCAAGGGCTGGCTTGGCGGGCTTGATAGACGCGAAAACCCACGCTGCCAACCGCCTTTTTGGGCTTTTTCAACCGCGGCGTCAGCGTCCCTTAGTCGAGCCCGATCAGCGACATCTGACGGCCATATGTCGGCTCTCCTTGCAGGGCGGCGCGGCGGTAGGAATAGAAGCGTTCGGGCGCGACAAGCGTGTCGAGACCCAGCCGTTCGATTTCGCCTATCCCTGCGGCCGCAAGCCGATGGGCGACAAAGGCTTCGAGATCGAACTGCCAGTGACCTGGCTTTCCAGTAGAAAAATACCGTGTATTGTCAGCATCCTCTGCGATGAATCGGGCGCTGAAGACAGTGTCCACCTCATAGCTCGGCTGGGCGATGCAGGGTCCGATAGCGGCGGCAATAGTCTCTCGCCGGGCGCCCAGTTTCACCATCGCCGCAATGGTATTCTCCATCACCCCGCCGAGCGCGCCCTTCCATCCGGCATGAGCCGCGCCGATCACGCCCGCCGCCCGATCGGCGAGCAACACCGGGGCGCAATCGGCCGTGACGATGCCAAGCAACAGCCCGCGCTGGTCGCTCACCAGCGCATCGGCCTCGGGGCGGGCGGAGTCATTCCAGGGCTCGGTGACGGTGACACAGCGGGGCGAATGCACCTGAAAGACGTTGACCAGCCGGGCACCCGGCATCACCGCAGCAACGGCGCGGGCGCGGTTTTGGGCGACGGCGGCGTCATCGTCGCCCGAGCCAAGTCCGGTGTTGAGGCCGGCGACAAGCCCGGTCGAAACCCCGCCGCGCCGTCCGAGGAACCCGTGCGGTATGCCAGCAAGCACGCCCGCGCGGCTAACTTCAACGGGCTCAGCCAAGGCTCTTGGTTACCTGCTCGCTGGTATCGCGCGACAGATTGGGCGTCGCAGCGATCCGTTCCAGCTCCGCGCGCATCAGGCTTGATCGCTGCGCCTCGATCCGCCGCCAACGCCCAAGCGGCGGCACGAAGCGCGCGGCGGTCTGCGCGTTCAGCGGATCGAGCGCGAGGATCAGATCGGCGATCATCCGGTACCCCTCGCCGCCCGCCGCATGAAACGCGCCCGGGTTCATCGCGAACCCCATATAGAGCGCCCGCACCCGGTTGGGATTGGCGAGGGTGAAATCCGGATGCTGCGCCAGCACCGCGACCTGGGCGAGCACATCGGGATGGAGCGAACCGGCCTGAAGCGAGAACCATTTGTCGATCACCAGCGGATTGCCGGCGTAGCGCCGGTGAAAATCGGCGAGCAGCTCTGCACGCTCGGGCACGTCCAGCCCGGCGAGGACCATCAGCGCGCCCTGACGGTCGGTCATGTTATCGGCGGCGCGGTACTGCGCGGCCGCCCGCGATGCGGCCTCCTGCGGCACCCCGGCGGCGAGCGTGACCAGCGCCTGGGTCTTGAGCTTGCGCGCTCCCCGCGCGGCGGCATTGCGGCTGTAGGGGACAGCACTGACGCGGTCGTGCATCGTCATCAGCGCGCCTTGCAGGTGGTCACCGAGCCAGCCCTTCAGCGCCTCGCGCTCGGCCCGGATCGCGGCGGGATCGGCGACGAGCAGCTGCTCGGCGAGGTAGCTTTCCGCCGGCAGGATCATCAGCTCGCCGCGCATCAGATCGTCGAGGCCGGGATCGGCGAGGATCGCGCCGAGCGCCGTGCCGATCGCCTGCTGCCCGGTCTCGCGCTCGGCTGCGGCCAGCCCGCCCCCCACCGCCGCAACCAGGTGCTGCACGACCAGGTTCTGCATCGCTTCGTAGCGGGCGAAGGGATCGTCGTCATGCCGCGCGAGGAAGACGAGGTCGGCGGCCGGCGAATCCGCATCGATGGCGACCGGCGCCGAAAAGCCGCGGTTGATCGACAGCACCGGGCGCTTGGCGAAGCCGGCGAAGGGGAACGCCGCCTGCGGCTCGCTCAGCAGCACCAGTTCCTCGCCGCGGTGCTGCCCGCTGTCCCGGTCGAACAGCGCCAGACGCAGCGGGATCGGCACCGGCTGCTTGCCCGACTGGCCCGGGGTCGGCGGCACGCTCTGTTCGAGATGCAGCGTCGCGATTTCGCCGGCGTGGCTGAGCCGCGCCTTCACTTGCGGCGTGCCGGCCTGCGAATACCAGCGGCGGAACTGGGCGAGGTCAAGCCCCGCGCCCTCTTCGATCGCCGCGACGAAATCCTCGCAGGTCGCCGCCTCGCCGTCGTGGCGGGCAAAATAGAGATCGGTGCCCTGCCGGAATCGTTCGGGCCCTGCCAGGGTGCGCATCATGCGAATCACCTCGGCGCCTTTGTTATAGATCGTGGCGGTGTAGAAGTTCGAGATTTCCAGATAGCTGTCGGGGCGGATCGGATGAGCGAGCGGCCCGGAGTCCTCCGGGAACTGGGCGGCGCGCAGCACCCGGACATCCTCGATCCGCTTGACCGCCTCGCTGCCCATCGCCGCGCTGAACAGCTGGTCACGCAGCACGGTGAAGCCCTCCTTGAGGCTCAGCTGGAACCAGTCGCGGCAGGTGACGCGGTTGCCCGACCAGTTGTGAAAATACTCATGGCCGATAACGCCTTCGATCCCGTCGTAATCGGCATCGGTCGCGGTTTCGGGGTCGGCCAGCACATAGCGGGTGTTGAACACGTTGAGGCTCTTGTTTTCCATTGCCCCCATGTTGAAGTCGGACACGGCGACGATGTTGAACAGGTCGAGATCATATTCGCGGCCGAACGCTTCTTCGTCCCATTTCATCGCGGCGATCAGCGAATCCATCGCGTGGGCGGTGCGCTCTTCGTCGCCTGCGCGGACCCAGATGGCGAGATCGACCTTGCGCCCGCCGCAAGTGGTGAAGCTGGACCGGTTGGCCACCAGATCGCCTGCTACCAGCGCGAACAGGTAGCAGGGCTTGGGCCAGGGATCATGCCATTCGGCCGAGTGGCTGCCGTCCGCGCCCTCACCCGTCGCGGTGCAATTGCCGTTCGACAGCAGGATCGGGAAAGCCGCCTTGTCGCCCTCGATCCGCACCCGGTAGATCGAGAGCACGTCCGGCCGGTCAGGGAAGAAGGCGATGCGCCGGAAGCCCTCGGCCTCGCACTGGGTGCAAAGCATGGCGTTCGAGGCATAAAGCCCCATCAGCTGGCTGTTGGCGGCGGGATAAACCAGGGTATCGACTTCGATCGTGTGAGTATCGCCGGCCAGCTCGATCAGCAGGTCGGGGCCGTCCATCCGCCAGTCATTGGCCGCCCTGCCATCGACCTTGACCGACAGCGCGGCGATACCGTCGCCGTTTAGCCGCAGCGTCCGCGCGCCGCCGCCTTGCGGATTGCGTGTGACCCTCAGGGTGGAAGAGACCCGGGTTTCGTCCAGGCCCAGCGAGAAGTTCAGCGACACTTCCGGCACCAGCCAGTCGGGCGGCCGGTATGCCTCGCGCAGGATCGTCGCGGGCGCTTGGGGAGGCTGCGCGGCGTCGGCGGTCTGGAAGTTCTCGGGAGTCGAAGGTCTGCTGGCGATGTCCATCAGCCCTATCTAGGCCATGAGCTTCCGATTGCCAGCGATTGCGCTAGGGTGACGGCATGCCCCGCCTGTTCATCTTCGGTCTCGGCTATACCGCCAGCCGCATTGCCAGCGCGCTGGAGCGGCGCGGCTGGGAGGTGATTGCGACCGGGAGCGACGGCGCGCTGTCATTCGACGATGCTGGCACCGTTCGCGCGGCGCTAGCCGATGCTGAATATGTGCTGTCGTCAGTCCCGCCCGGCGGCGAGGGCCGTGACCCGGTGCTGGCGCAATACGGCGATGCGCTGGCGGGCAGGTGGCTCGGCTATCTATCCTCCACCGGCGTCTATGGCGATACTGGCGGGGCCTGGGTCGATGAGACCGCGCCGACGGGCGCTTTGGCTGGAACCGGCCGCCGCACCGCCCGCGCCGAGGCGGATTCGGGTTGGCTGACGCGCGGTGCGCGGGTGCTGCGCCTGCCGGGCATCTACGGGCCGGGGCGCAGCGCGCTTGATCGGGTACGCCAGGACAGGGCGCACCGGATCGATGCGCCGGGACAGACCTTCAGCCGGGTGCACGTCGATGACATCGTATCCGGCGTGATCGCCGCGCTGGAGGCTCCCGCCGGCGTCTACAACCTTGCCGACGATCGGCCCAGCAGCCAGAACGCGGTGATTGAAGAGGCCTGCCGCCTGCTCGGCCTGCCCCCGCCGCCGCTGCGGACGCTCGCGGAAGCCGATCTGTCTCCGATGGCCCGCGCCTTCTATGCCGAGAACCGCCGGGTGGCCAACGGCAAGGCCAGGCGGGTACTGGGCTGGCGACCCGCCTGGCCGACGTTCCGAGAGGGGCTGCGCGGGCTGCTGTAACAGCAAAATCCGCCTGACACGCTCAGACCTGAACAAAGGCACTCCCCTGCCGTTCTTCCTCCCGGCAGAGGGAAACGCGCGCGATGGAGCGGTATGATTTCGTGGTTTTGGGCAGCGGCCCGGCCGGTCGGCGCGCCAGCGTTCAGGCGGCGAAGCTGGGCAAGTCGGTGCTGGTGGTGGACGAGCGCGCCGAGGTCGGCGGGGTGTCCGTGCATACCGGCACGATCCCGTCCAAGACCCTGCGCGAGACCGTCCTCAACCTGTCGGGCTGGCGCGAGCGCGGGTTTTACGGCCAGTCCTACCGGGTCAAGCAGGACGTAAGCGCCGCCGATCTCGTCGCCCGGCTCGGCAAAACGCTGGAGCACGAGGTCTCGGTTCTGGAGCACCAGTTCGCCCGCAACGAGGTCAAGACGCTGACCGGCACCGCCCGCTTCCTCGATCCTCACCGCATCGCTATCGCCGTGCGCTCCGCGGGGCGGGTGGTCGAGCAGGAGGTCGCAGCCGGCAAAGTCCTGATCGCCACCGGCACCGTCCCGCACCGTCCGGCGGGAATCCCGTTCAACGGCACAAATGTGCTTGACAGCGACGATCTGATCCGCGCGCCGCAGGTGCCCCGCAGCCTGACGGTGGTCGGCGCGGGCGTTATCGGCATCGAATATGCAACCATCTTTTCCGCGCTCGACGTGGCGGTTACCGTGATCGAGCCGCGCGAGCGCCTGCTCGAATTCCTAGACCGAGAAATCGTCGATCATCTGGTCTATCTGATGCGCGAGCGCGGCATGGTGCTGCGGCTGGGCAGCGATGTGCGGAAAGTCCGCTTTACCGGCGATGGCTCGCCAGTCTGCGTGTTGGGGGGCGGCCGTCAGGTGGTTTCCGAGCTTGCGCTGTTCACCGCCGGGCGCACCGGGGCGACGGCCGGACTGGGCCTCGATGCCTGCGGACTGAGCGCTGACAAGCGCGGACGGCTCAGCGTCGATCCGGCGACGTTCCAGACCCAGGTTCCGCACGTCTATGCCGCGGGCGATGTCATCGGCTTTCCGAGTCTCGCCTCGACGTCGATGGAACAGGGTCGTACCGCCGCCTGCCACGCCTTTGGAGCCCTGCCGCCCACAGCCGACCAGTGCTTCCCGCTCGGCATCTATGCCGTTCCCGAGCTGTCATCGGTGGGCCAGAGCGAGGAGGAGGTGCGCGCAGCCGGCATTGCTTATGAATGCGGCATCGCCCGGTTCCGCGAAACCTCGCGGGGGCATATCATGGGGCTATCGTCGGGCATGCTAAAACTGATCGTCGATATCGCCACGCGCCGGGTGCTCGGCGTCCACATCATCGGCGAGGGCGCCACCGAGCTGGTGCATATCGGTCATGCGGTCATCAATCTGGGCGGTACGATCGATTATTTCATCGACAATAGCTTCAACTATCCGACACTGGCCGAGGCCTACAAGGTGGCGGCGCTGGATGCGTGGAACCGGTTGCAGCAGCAAAGCGGAGATGTGGTGGCGTTGGGTGAGCGCGACGCGGCCTGATCAGTCCGCCAAATACCCCGCCAGCTTCGGCACTTCCGCCAGAGCCCGCAGCGCATCGTTCAGGTGGGTGCAGCCCTGCGGACCGCGCAATTGTTCCAGCACCGCCTCGCGGATGTCGGACAGGCTGCGGCCGATCAGCCGCTGGGTGTTGTGCACCGCGCCAGGGCATTCGCCGAACGGCAGGATACGTGCCTCGGGGGTCAGTGTCAGCAGTTCGCCGGTGGCGAGATCGGCCGTGGCTGAAAGGTTGTATTCGTGGATCGCCCCGCGGCCCGGCACCTTGCGCCTGGCGCTGTCCTGGAAGGCGGCATCGATGCGGATCAGCCCCGCGCTATCGTCGCGGGTAACGTCGATCCGGCGGGAGCGGCGGAAGCCCGGCCCGACAGAATCGGGAAACGCGTGCCAGCCTTCCGGATCGGCGGGATTGCGGACATCGCCGGCGTCGGCCGAAGCAATGTCGCGGCTGGCGACGCCGGTGACGCCGCTGTTGCCATCCTGCAAACCCCAGCAGACGTTGACCCTGTGGCCCATCAGTTTCTCGATTTCACCCGGCTGGAAATTGGCGCGCATGCGCTCGGGCCAATCGTCGTGCCACCGCGACCAGGCGAAGCCGGAAACCAGTGCGGTGCCGGAAATATCGTCGAGCACCAGATAGATCGGCGCGCCTGTGCTGATCAGC
>JANMCD010000041.1:0-6398 GCA_031360905.1 Novosphingobium sp. | reverse complement strand
TTGGAAGTCCCCGCGCCCGATCCGCGCGCCGCGCAGGTGGCCGAGCAGCAGGGCGCGCTGCACGATGTCATGGCCGCAGCGCAGACGTGGTTTGTGGAGAACCTTGCTGGTCCGGATGGCGAAAAAGCGCGGGCTTATCTGGCGACGCGCGGGTTCGATGCGCATACGGTTGCGCGCTTCGGCTTCGGCTACGCACCCGAGGGACGCCAGGCGCTCAAATCCGCACTCAGCCAGTTTCCCGAGGAGACGCTGATCGAGGCGGGGCTGCGCATCCTGGTCGAGGACCCCAATTCTAGTGCCAAGAGGGAACCCTACGACCGCTTTCGGGGCCGGCTGATGCTGCCAATCGAGGACGCACGCGGGCGGGTGATCGCGTTCGGCGGACGCATACTCGAGGCGGGCAAGACGGATGCGCCCAAATATCTCAATTCCCCCGACACGCCGCTGTTCGACAAGGGCCGCACGCTTTACAATCTCCACCGCGCCGGGCCGCTGGCGCGCCAGTCCGGGCGGCTGATTGTCGTCGAGGGCTATATGGACACGATTGCGCTGGCGGCCGCCGGCATCGGCGAATGCGTCGCGCCGCTCGGTACCGCGCTGACCGAGCGGCAGATCGAGCTGCTGTGGCGGGTGGTGGAGACGCCGATCCTCTGCTTCGACGGCGACGCCGCCGGCCAGCGCGCGGCGATGCGCGCCGTGCTGCGCGCGCTGCCGATGTTGCGGCCCGCGCATTCGCTTCGGATTGTGCGCTTGCCCGCCGGCTTGGACCCCGACGATCTGATCAAGCGAGAAGGTGCGTCAGCGCTGGAGCGGCTGCTGGGCGAGGCGCGAAGCCTGGTCGATACGCTGTGGGACTATGAGCGGGATGCCCTACCGTTGATTACGCCCGAAGATAAGGCTGGACTCAAGGCGCGACTGCTCGCCCATGTCGAAATTATTGGGGAGCCGGATATAAGGGCGCTCTACCGGCGCGAGCTGATGGAACGCTATTCCGCCTTTGCCTTTCCGAAGCGGGAACAGCAGGCGTGGCAGCCGGGAAAGAAGGATTGGCGCGGCGGCAACCGAGCACCCCCGCCCGAGCGTTCCTCCCCCGATTCCCTGCGCCGCCTTCGCCACGCAACTGGCGGTGGCGGCGCCCGGGATGCGCTGTCGTCAGCGATCGTCGCCGGTCTGATCCGCTACCCCGCCGAGATTGCCCGCCACGCCGATACGCTCGCCCGGGCGCCAATGCTCGATCCGCGGTTCGACCTGCTGCTGGATGCCTGCGACGGGGCGCTCCCGCTTGAAAGCTCGGCGCTTGCCACCATATTCGCAGAACGCGGCTTTGCGGTTCCCAGCCCCGGTGACTATGCAAGGATGCCCTATCCGTTCCTCGCGGAGCAAACCGATCCAGCGCTGGCCGCCGATGCTCTCGCGGCTGCGGTTGCGATGCTGGTGGAAGGACCGGCGATCGATGCCGCGATTGCGGCGGCCACCGATCGCTTCGACCTGGCCGAGCAGCAGCGGCTCCGCGAAAGAAAACGGGAACTTTCCGGGAATTTACGGGTACTGGCAACGAGGCCGCGCGCCTCGGATGTGAACAATTTGTGAATTGCTTGTGCATTTAAGGCAGAGAATGCTGGAATTTTTCGCGCATGTGGGGCAAACGCCCCGCGCGCGGTCCGCCTTTCCTTCCGGAGAGGCTGGAAACTTTATGGCGGAATGATGGATATCGAACCAAACGAAGACTTGGCCGGCGACAAGACGGACGGCAGCGACGCTCCCCTGATCGACCTTAACGACGCCTCGGTAAAGAAGCTGATCGCTCGCGCCAAGCGCCGCGGCGTAATCACGTATGACGAGCTCAACGAGGCTCTGCCGCAAGACCAGATGACCTCCGAGCAGATCGAAGACATCATGTCCGCGATTTCTGAAATGGGCGTCAATATCGTCGAGAGCGACGAAGATGCGGCCGATTCCGAAGAAAAGGAAGTCGACGAGATCGACGAGCCGGACGGCATGGCCGAACGGCCGGCGCTCGAAAAAAAGAAGGAAGTGATCGAACGCACCGACGATCCGGTGCGGATGTATCTGCGCGAAATGGGCGCGGTCGAATTGCTCAGCCGCGAAGGCGAAATCGCCATCGCCAAGCGCATCGAATCCGGGCGCGACACGATGATTCTCGGGCTGTGCGAAAGCCCGATCACCTTCCATGCGATCATCATGTGGTCAGAAGCGCTCAACGCCGGCGAGATGCAGCTGCGCGAAATTCTCGACCTCGATGCCATGCTGTCCAAGGAGCCAGCCCCCGAGGCGATGGCGGACGACGCCCAGGAAGAGCCGGACGGCGAGATCAATGAAAAGGTCGCCGGCCCGTCCTACAAGGAAGAAGAAGACGTCGAGGAGCAGGAGCCGGCCGAAGCCGATGAGGACGACGAGGACGGCATCGAGCGCCGCGCCCGCCGCCCGGTCGAGGAAGAGGAGGAAGACAACACCCTCAGCCTGGCGCAGATGGAAGCGCAGCTGAAGCCCGAAGCGCTGGAAAAATTCGCGCTGATCACCCTGATGTTCAAGAAATTCGAAAAAATCCAGCTCGACCGGCTCGGCGCGATGGGGATCGGCAACAATTTCCCGGCGAACAAGGAAAAGCAGTATCAGGCGCTGCGCGAGGAACTCACTGCACAGGTTGAAAGTGTGCAGTTCCACGCCACCAAGATCGAATTCCTGGTCGACAATCTCTATGCCTTCAACCGCCGCCTGACCGCGCTTGGCGGCCAGATGCTGCGTCTGGCCGAACGTCACAAAGTGGGCCGCAAGGACTTCCTCGACAGCTACGTCGGCCATGAGCTCGACGACGGCTGGCTGCAGGCACAGGCCGGCAAAGACAAGAAGTGGGCGGCGTTTGCCGAGGGCGAGGCGGACGCCGTCGAACGCATCCGCACCGAAGTCGCCGACATCGCCTCGGCCACCGGCATGGCGCTCATCGAGTTCCGGCGCATCGTCAACATGGTGCAAAAGGGCGAGCGCGAGGCGCGCATCGCCAAGAAGGAAATGGTCGAGGCCAATCTGCGGCTGGTCATTTCCATCGCCAAGAAATACACCAACCGCGGTCTGCAATTCCTTGATCTCATTCAGGAAGGCAACATCGGCCTGATGAAGGCGGTCGACAAGTTCGAGTACCGCCGCGGCTACAAGTTCAGCACCTACGCCACCTGGTGGATCCGCCAGGCGATCACCCGCAGCATCGCCGATCAGGCCCGCACCATCCGTATCCCGGTGCATATGATCGAGACGATCAACAAGCTGGTGCGCACCAGCCGCCAGTTCCTCCACGAGCAGGGTCGCGAGCCGACACCGGAAGAAATGGCCGAGCGCCTCTCCATGCCGCTCGAAAAAGTGCGCAAGGTGATGAAGATCGCCAAGGAACCGATCAGCCTCGAAACCCCGATCGGCGACGAGGAGGATTCCCACCTCGGCGATTTCATCGAGGACAAGAACGCGGTGATCCCGGTCGATGCCGCGATCCAGGCGAACCTCAAGGAGACGGTTACGCGGGTGCTGGCGAGCCTCACCCCGCGCGAAGAGCGCGTGCTGCGCATGCGCTTCGGCATCGGCATGAACACGGATCACACGCTGGAAGAGGTCGGCCAGCAGTTCAGCGTGACACGCGAACGCATCCGGCAGATCGAGGCCAAGGCGCTGCGGAAATTGAAGCACCCGAGCCGTAGCCGCAAGATGCGCAGTTTTCTCGATCAATAGGTGCCGGCAGCTCGGCACTGGCAGGTCAAAATGTTCCGCGCCGCGAAATTCCTGCTTGTTTTTGGAGCGGTCGCGTTCGGATTCCTTGTCTTCGAGGCGATTGCAGTCGCCATCTGGCATATCTGGCTTTCAGGTCACGGGCTGACATCCTGGCTCGATGAGACGCGTGTTCTTCCGCTGATCGGCGAATCAACTCCGCTCGATCTGGCGGCGCTGGCGCTGGCTGCAGCGGTCGGACTGGTTGCCGGATGGCTGGCGACCCGAAAAACCGAGAGCAATTGACAGAAAAAAGTGGAAAAGCGGTGGCACCCCCGGCGCTCCCGCCCTATTGGGACGCCAGTCATTCACCCTGCCGCCGGACAAGCCCATGCGCATCGCCATCGCCTCCGACCACGCCGCCTTCGTCCTGAAGAGCGAGCTAGCCGCGTGGCTGGCAGAGCAGGGCCATGCGGTGGCCGATCTCGGCACCGTCTCCGACGCCTCGGTCGATTATCCCGATTACGGCTACAAGCTCGCCGATCACATCGCTGCGGGCAAGGCTGAATTCGGCGTGGCATTGTGCGGCTCTGGGATCGGCATTTCGATTGCCGTCAACCGCAACCCCGCCGTGCGCTGCGCCCGGGTCGATGAGCCGCTTTCGGCCCGGCTGGCACGCGAGCACAACGACGCCAATGTCATCGCCATGGGCGCACGGCTGATCGGGCTCGATATGGCCAAGGCCTGCATCGAGGCCTTCCTCGCGACGCCCTTCGCCGGAGACCGCCACGTCCGCCGCGTCGAGAAACTGTCCGACCCCGCACTCCCCAGGGAATCCGCATGAGCACCAACCCCGCCACACTCGAGGCCGTCCGTCCGGAAGGCTTCTTCACCCAGGGCCTGACCCAGTCCGATCCCGAGATCGCCGGCTGGATCGCCAGGGAACTCGGCCGCCAGCGCGACAAGATCGAGCTGATCGCCAGCGAGAACATTTGCAGCCGCGCCGTGCTCGAGGCTGCGGGGTCGATCCTCACCAACAAATATGCCGAAGGCTATCCGGGCAAGCGCTATTACGGCGGCTGTGAATATGTCGACGAGATCGAGACCATCGCCATCGAACGGGCCAAGCAGCTGTTTGGCGCGCAGTTCGCCAACGTCCAGCCCAATTCGGGCAGTCAGATGAACCAGGCGGTGTTCCTCGCGCTGCTGCAACCGGGCGACACCTTCATGGGGCTGGATCTCAACGCCGGCGGTCACCTGACCCACGGCTCGCCGGTGAACATGAGCGGCAAGTGGTTCAACCCGGTAGCCTACACCGTGCGGCCCGACGACCACAGAATCGACATGGACGAAGTTGCCCGCATCGCGAGGCAGAGCAAGCCCAAGCTGATCATCTGCGGTGCCACCGCCTATTCGCGCCACTGGGATTTCAAGCGCTTCCGCGAGATCGCCGATGAGGTTGGCGCTTATCTGCTGGCCGACATGTCGCACTTCTCAGGACTGGTCGCGGGCGGCGTGCATCCCTCGCCGGTGCCCCATGCCCATGTCACCACGACGACGACGCACAAGTCGCTGCGCGGGCCCAGGTCGGGCATCATCCTGTCCAACGACGAGGGCCTGGCCAAAAAGATCAACAGCGCGATCTTCCCTGGCATGCAGGGCGGCCCCTTGATGCACATCATCGCCGCCAAGGCGGTCGCCTTTGCCGAGGCGCTGCGTCCCGAATTCAAGGTCTATGCCCGCGCGGTCGCCGAGAACGCCAAGGCGCTCGCCGCGAGCCTGCAAGAGCAGGGCCTCGATATCGTCTCGGGCGGCACCGACAACCATTTGATGCTGGTCGATTTGCGGCCCTTTCAGGCCAAGGGCAAGCACGCCGAAAAGGCGCTCGACCGCGCCTCGATCACCTGCAACAAAAATGCCATCCCGAATGATCCGGAAAAGCCGTTCGTCACTTCCGGCATCCGCCTCGGCACCCCGGCGGGGACGACGCGCGGTTTCGGCGCTGCCGAGTTCCGTGCAATCGGCGCGCTGATTGCCGAAGTGGTCGAAGGTCTGCGGAAAAACGGCGAGACCGGCGATGCGCAGGTGGAACAATCGGTCCGCGCGCGCGTAGAAGAACTCTGCGCCCGCTTTCCGATCTACCAAGGGATGTAACCGATGACCGAACCCTTCAAAGGCAAAGACCTCTACGAAAACGCTCGCGACGAAATCAGCGGCATGGCCAAGCAGGGCATGGCTCACCCCTCGACCAAACCGGTGCTGACCGGCGCGGCGGTCGGTGCGGTTGCGGGCTTGGTCCTGCCGATCGTCAGCTGGCCATTGGGCCTCGTCGCCGGCGCCGGTTACATGCTCTACAAGCGGCTGCGCCGGTAACGCATGCGCTGTCCGTTCTGCGCGCATGACGACAGCCAGGTTAAGGATTCGCGTCCGACCGAGGACAACACCGCCATTCGCCGCCGCCGCCAATGCGAAAGCTGCGGCGCGCGCTTCACCACCTTCGAGCGCGTACAGCTGCGCGAGATTGCGGTGATCAAGAGCAACCAGAGCCGCGAAGTGTTCGACCGTTCGAAGATCGAACAATCGGTCGCCCTCGCCTGCCGCAAGCGCGGCATCGCGCAGGAGCGGCTCGACCAGCTGGTCTCCGGCATCCAGCGCCAGATCGAAACACAGGGCGATGCCGAAGT
>JANMCD010000010.1:0-11734 GCA_031360905.1 Novosphingobium sp. | reverse complement strand
GGGTGATCACCCTTGCCGACGGGTGCATCGCCAGCGACAGCGCTGCATGACCGAACTTGAAAAAACCGCAAATAGCCCCTCCCCTTCCGGGGAGGGGTTGGGGTGGGGGTCGTCAGGCAGTTTCGAGCTACCCCAACAGCCCCCACCCCCGGCCCCTCCCCTGAAGGGGAGGGGAGGATCTCTCCCCTGGTCAACCGCCTGGCGGATCGCCCGGCGCGACCTGTCGGCCCGTTTCCGCGGCCTGCGCCTGCTGCTCGTCTGCCTGTTCCTCGGCACCGGCGCGCTGGCGGCGATCGGCACGCTGACCGGCTCGATCGAGCGCGAGCTGGCGACACGCGGGCGCGCGATCCTGGGCGGCGACATCGAGGCCGAGGTCTGGCAGCGCGGCCTCTCGCCGGCCGAGGCCAGCGCCTTTGCCGCCCTGGGAACGGTATCGGGCGGCACTCGCACTCAGGCGATGGCGGCGGCCGGCGATCTCGCCGCTCCGGTCGCGCTCAAGGCGGTCGATGCCAACTGGCCGCTGGTCGGCGAGCTGCGGCTGAAGGACGGGCGCACCGTCGGTGCGCCGCCGCCGGGCATGGTCTGGCTGGCCGAGGGCGCGGCCGAGCGGCTGGGCGTGGCTCGGGGCGGCACGATAGCCATCGGCGGTCAGCAGCTGAATGTGGGCGGCATCGTCGCCGACGAGCCCGACCGGCTGAGCGAAGGCTTCGCGCTCGGTGCGGTCGCGATTGTCGACAGCAATTTCCCCGCCCGCGCCGGCCTGCTCGCCCCCGGCGCGATGTACCGCTCGAAAGTGCGGGTTGCGCTGCGCCCAGACCTCGATCCGGCAAATGTCGTCGAACAGCTGCAGAAGGCGTTCCCCAGCGCCGGCCTTCGCTTCCGCACGCGCGACAAGGCGGCGCCGGGCGCGGAGCGCTTCATCGAGAGCATGGGCGAATTCCTCGTGCTGGTCGGGCTGGCGGCACTGGCGATTGCCGGGATCGGCATTGGCGGCGGCGTGTCGTCCTACCTCGAGGCGCGCCGCACCGGCATCGCCACGCTGAAAGTGCTTGGCGCGGCGAGCAGCGACATCGCCCGCATTTATCTGCTGCAAATCGCCGTCGCGGCATTTGTCGGCAGCGCCGCGGGCCTTGCCGCCGGTGTGCTGGTGACGCCGCTGCTGGCAGCCGCGCTGGGCGCGCTGCTACCGGTGTCACCGGGCTTCGTCTTCGATCCCGCGGCGCTCGCCAAGGCGGCCGTGTACGGCCTGCTGGTCGCCCTGGTCTTTGCCGCCCCGCCGCTGCTGCGAGCACGCCAGTTCCCGGCCATGGCGCTGATGCGCGCGCGGGTTTCGCCGCTGACGCTGAGCCGGCGGGCGCTGCTGGTGCCCGTCGGACTTGGCCTTGCCGCGATCGTCGGCCTAGCGCTGGCGACTGCCGCGCAGCTGCGGGTGACGGTCTATTTCCTCGCCGGAGCGGCGGCGCTGTTGGCGCTGCTGGGTCTGCTCGGGTGGGCGATCCAGCGCATCGCCGCGCGCCTGCCGCGCCCGCGCAATCCGCTGCTGCGCACCGCACTCGGCAATCTCCACCGGCCCGGCGCACAGACCGGCGCGCTGGTGACGGCGCTCGGCTTCGGCCTGTCGGCCTTCGTACTGCTGGCCGCGGTCCAGACCAGCCTGACCGCCAATATCGCCCGCCGCGTGCCCAACCGTGCGCCCGATTATTTCGTACTCGACGTGCCCCGCGCCCGTCTGGGGGAGTTCGAGCACGTGGTGCGCCAGACTGTCCCGGGCGCGCAAATCCGCACGGTGCCGGCACTGCGCGGTGCGATCCTCGCCTATGGCCCGCCGGACCGGATGATCCAGGTCGCCGACCTCCAGGACATCCCGGAAAACGCCTGGGCGCTGCGCGGCGAGCGCGGGCTGACCTATTCCGACCAAGTGCCGGAGGGCAACAGCCTGACCGAAGGGCGCTGGTGGCCGAAGAACTATACGGGCGAGCCGCTGGTGTCGGTCGACGCAGAACTGGCCGAGGCGCTGGGCCTCAAGCTTGGCGACGCGCTCACCATCAGCCTGCTGGGGGTCGAGCGCACCGCGCGGGTCGCTTCGCTGCGCCGGATCGACTGGGACAGCTTGGGCTTCAATTATGTGCTGGTGTTTTCGCCCAATGCCATCGCCGATGCGCCGCACAATCTCGCCGCGACCATCGACGTGCCGCCCGGCGCGGCGAACACCGGACTGCTGCGCCGGCTGGTCCAGGCCTTTCCGTCTAGCTCGGTGATCGAGATCGGCACGGTCCTCACCGACGCCCGCGCGCTGCTGACCCAGATGAGCACCGCGATCCTTGCCGCCGCTTCGGTCGCGGTGCTTGCCGGCATCGCCGTGCTGCTCGGCGCGATCGCCGCGGCGCGGTCGAGCCGGCTCTACGACAATGTCATCCTGCGCGTGCTGGGGGCCAGCCGGCGGCAGTTGCTGCTACTCCAGCTTGCCGAATACGGAATACTCGCCGCAGTGCTTGCGGGCGTCGCGCTGGTGCTTGGCAGCACTATCGCCTGGCTGGTGATCGTCCAGCTGTTCGAGTTCGACTGGCTGCCGGATTGGCCGCAAGTGCTGGCCGTGCTGGGCACAGGCCTGGCGCTGGTGATCGCCTTCGCGCTGGCCGGTTCGCTACCGCTGTTGCGGGCGAAACCGGCGCAGGCGCTCAGGGAATTGTAAGGTTCAGGAAAATGCTTCGACGTTGGCCGGATCCTTGGGATCGGGTCCGAAGCGATTGGGGCCGGCTGTGCCTGGCAGGAACATCAGAACCACCAGGGCGATAGAGGCCAGGAATCCGACAACGGGTATCATCGCGGCGACAATGGCGCCCAGATACCACCAGCCCGACATATCGCGGTCATGAAGGCGGCGAACGACTACCGCAATCATGGGGACGAAGACTGCCAGAACGAAAATCGCCAGAAGGCCAGCACCGACATAAAATATCGGCCCCGGTGCTTCCGGGGTGACTGTCGGATTCATCAGGGTAGCAATTGGGAGACCGCCAGCTAGCATTATTCCGCCGAGGACCAGGTAAACAAGCACGATCAGCAACGTAAACGACCAATATTCCATCCGGCGCGAACGTCCCGAAAATTCCGCATACCGCTTGAGCGGCAGAATCATCCATTCCAGCATGTCTATTCCCCCTCAACTCGCCTCTGCCAAGCCGGCAGCGACCACAGGGAATCATAAATTTCGGCTACAGGCAAACGAAATCATCCTGCCCGGCTTGCATCCAATTTGGAACTGACCTGCCGCCAGCTACCACCTAAAACGCACCGCCGCGCCATAGGTACGCGGCTGGTTGGGATAGGCCGAGACAGAGCGGAGCTGCGCCGGGGAATCGAAAATAGTGCTGATCGTGCGGTTGTCGGTCAGGTTGCGGCCCCAGACGGAGAATTCCAGGCCGTTGCTCATCGCATAGGTCAGCGAGCCGTCGAGTTCGTTGACCTCGCGGGTGAACGGCTTGGCCGCATCGAGCCCCGGCTGGAAACCGCCCGGGACCACAAGTTGGGTAATCGGGTTCTTGACGATGAAGCCAGGAAGTCCCTCAACCACCTGGACTTCCGATTCATGATGAAAGCTGACCCGCGCGATCGCGTGGTTGCTGTTGGCGAATTCATGATCGTATTGCGCGCCCACGGTGAAGGACCACGCCGGGATGTCCGAAGGGCGAATACCGGTCGCGTCGCCGAAGGCGGACTGCTTGAAGTCGTCGTATTTGGGATCGAGATAGGTTACCGCGCCGGTGAGTGTCAGTGCCGGCACAGGGCGGAACTGACCCTCCACTTCGAAGCCGCGGACCGATTGTTTGCCGGCATTGGCGAGCAGGAAGCCGGTTCCGGTGAAAATGTTCGACTGGAAGCCCTTGATCGCCTGATGGAACACCGCGGCGTTGACCGACACGGTCGGCCAGCTCGCCTTGATGCCGGCTTCATAAACCGTCGCATTTTCGGGGCCCGCGAAGCGGGTGCCATAGTCCTGATTGACGACGCCGATACCGGCGGCTTCGATCGCAGGCCGATCGGTGGGAGACGGGCGGCTGTCGCGCGACAGGTTAATCGAGCTGGGCTTGTAGCCGGTCGCGTAGCTAACGTAGGCGTTGATATTGTCGGTGACATCGTAAGCGATCCGAGCGGTATAGGTGAATTTGTCGTCCGAGGTGCGGCCCGGCTCAACGACATTGGGAATGTTGAGCGTCGGCACGAGAATCTGCAATGGCCGCAAGCCGAGCAGCGGCAGCGTGGCATTGGCAACCCCGGTTTGGATGGCGGCAAAGGCCGCCGGATTGCCCGCCGCAAAAGCCGCGATCTGCGCTTGGCTGGCGAAGCCCCCGGGTACGCTAAGCAACCCGCCGATGGTTTGAGAAATACCGGCACCCGTAGCCACATTGCGCAAAACCGGGAGGTTAAGTCCGGCGAAAACGTCGTTAGACACGAGTGTGTTGGAAAAGCGCTTCTTGTCGTTGGTATAGCTGATCCCACCGGTCAGCGTCAGCCGGTCGGTCACCTCGAAATCGACCTGACTGAAGATCGAGTAGTTTTCGTTCTTGAGCGTATCGACCTCGGCAATGCCCTGACCTGCGGCAAAGAACTGTCCAATGTAGCGCGCTGGATTTCCCGTCAGCGTTCCAAACAGACCTTCAAGCGCGGGGATGTTCTGCGTGTTTCCAGACGAGGCCCGGACCAGCTGGTCGAAATAGGGACGCGCTGCCGTGCCCCACCGAACATCGGTCGCCTGATTGACCTTCTCGTTGAAATAGAAGCCGCCGACCAGAACATTGACCCGGTCGACAAAATTGGCCGAAACCCGCAGTTCCTGGGTGAAGGTCTTGAACGCGGACTTGCCGATATTGGCGCCGCGCAGCAGGTCCGCACTGGTGAAATCGGTGTCGAAGAACGCCTCGGCCTTGGTCCGTCGGTAGGCAGTGATCGAGGTCAGGGTGAGCGGCCCGGTTTCGTAATCGACCTGACCGGACACCCCGTAGTTCTCGACCTTGTTGGTCGAATCGAAATTGGTATAGACACCGCCGAAGCGGTCGCTGGCCGGGTTGACCCTGCCGCCAAGGGCGGTGAGGATCGCTGTGGCCCCAGATGCCTGGACATTGGCAACGCCGCAGCACAGCTCGTCGATCTTGCTGTAATCGCCGATGATCCGCACGCTGAGGGCGTCGGTCGGCTGGAACAGCGCCTGGCCGCGGACGAACCAGCGGTTGCGCTCGTTGGTGGCATTGCCGGTGCCGAGGTTCTCGATGTAGCCGTCGCGCCGGTTGTAGCCCGCCGCGAGGCTGACAGCGACGGTCTCGGAAATGGGGCCGGTGACAACGCCTTTCAGCACCAGCGCGTTATAATTGCCGTAGGACGCCTCGACATTGCCGCCGAAGGTGAACTGCGGTTTTTTCGTTATGATCGAGACCACGCCGGCCGAGGCGTTCTTGCCGAACAGGGTGGACTGCGGCCCGCGCAGCACTTCGATGCGCTGGACGTCGGGCAAATCGCCAATCTGCGAAGCCGAGCGGGAGCGGTAGACGCCGTCGACGAAGACGCCGACCGAGGGCTCGATTCCCGCATTGTTGGCGCCGTTGCCAAAGCCGCGGATCAGGAAATTGGTGTTGGTCGAATTCTGCCGCTCGCCGACCCGCAGCGACGGGACGACCGAGCCCAGATCCCTGATGTCCCGGATAAACGCGCGCTCTATGGTTTCGGCCGTCGTCACGGTAACGGCGATGGGCACTTCCTGCAGCGTCTGTTCACGCTTGGTCGCGGTGACGACGATCTCATTGCCGTCGCCGAATTCCTCAGGCAGCGCATCGGTTGCAGGCTGCGCCTCATCGTTCACCTGAGCGAAGGCTATGCCTGGCATGTTAACGCATAAGATAGCAGCGCTCACCAATAACGCAGCGCGCTTCGAACTGGCAAACCTGCCCAGCGGAAATGTTATCATCGCGGCACCCTGTTTTATCTGGCGGAGCGGCAAACTTTACACCGCCCGCAGTTAAGCTCTCGTAGGCTGGCAGAGGGTTAGAAAGCCTGGAATTACCACGCAAATGTTAAGTTAACCATAATTTGCCATTACGGAACCGCTGTTGCCGCACAGCCACAGTGAACACCTTGCTCCAACGGCCAATCTCGGCTAGGCGCGCGGCCTTGCTGCACCGCAACAATCCGGCCAGTCCGCTTTTTTTGAAAGACTTCCATGTCTGCTCCGCTGCCCCTTCGCAATATCGCGATCATCGCGCATGTCGACCACGGCAAGACGACGCTGGTCGACCAGCTGTTCCGCCAGTCCGGCACCTTCCGCGACAATCAGCGGATCGAGGAGCGGGCGATGGATTCGAACGACCTCGAAAAGGAACGCGGCATCACCATCCTTGCCAAATGCACCTCGGTCGAGTGGCAGGGCATGCGGATCAATATCGTCGATACGCCGGGCCACGCCGATTTTGGCGGCGAGGTGGAGCGCATCCTGTCGATGGTCGACGGTGTAATCCTGCTGGTCGACAGTTCGGAAGGCGCGATGCCGCAGACCAAATTCGTCACCGGCAAGGCGCTGGCGCTCGGGCTGCGGCCGATCGTCGTGGTCAACAAGATCGACCGGCAGGATGGCCGCGCGCAGGAAGTGCTGGACGAGGTGTTCGACCTGTTCGTCAGCCTCGACGCCAGCGACGAGCAGCTCGACTTCCCGGTGCTCTACGCCTCCGGCCGCAACGGCTATGCCAGCACCGACCAGGACGCACGCGAGGGCACGCTGGCGCCGCTGTTCGCCAAGATCGTCGAGCATGTTCCGGCCCCCGCCGCCGATGTTGACGGCGAGTTCAAATTCCTCGTCACCCTGCTCGACCGCGACAATTTCCTCGGCCGCATTCTCACTGGCAAGGTCGCTTCGGGCACGATCCGGGTCAACTCCCCGATCCACGCACTCGATTCCGGCGGCAAGATCGTTGAAACCGGGCGCGCGTCAAAGCTGATGGCCTTCCGCGGGCTGGAGCGAGTTCCGGTCGATGAAGCCCGCGCGGGCGATATTATCTCGATTGCCGGCCTGACCCAGGCCACCGTCGCCAACACCATCGCCGATCTTTCGGTCAGCGAGCCGCTGCACGCCCAGCCGATCGACCCGCCGACGCTGTCGATGCGTTTTGCTGTCAACGACAGCCCGATGGCGGGGCGCGAGGGCACCAAGGTGACCAGCCGCATGATCCGCGAGCGGCTGCTGCGCGAGGCGGAATCGAATGTCGCAATCCGCGTCACCGAAAGCGCCGACAAAGACAGCTTCGAAGTCGCCGGGCGCGGCGAATTGCAGCTCGGCGTGTTGATCGAAACCATGCGCCGCGAAGGCTTCGAACTTGGCATCAGCCGTCCTCGCGTGCTGTACGCCGAGGATGAGGCGGGCAAGCGCACCGAGCCCTATGAAACCGTCGTGATCGACGTCGATGACGGTTACGCCGGCACGGTTGTCGAGAAAGTCGCGCTCCGCAAGGGTGAGATGACCGATATGCGCCCATCGACCGGCGGTAAGACCCGCATCACCTTCTCTGCCCCCTCGCGCGGGTTGATCGGTTACCACGGCGAGTTTCTGTCGGACACTCGCGGCACCGGCATCATGAACCGGCTGTTCGAGAAATACGGTCTCTACAAGGGCGCGATCGCCGGCCGCCAGTGCGGCGTGCTGATTTCCAACGGCACAGGCGAGGCGGTGGGCTATGCGCTTAATATGCTCGAGGAACGCGGCAGCCTGTTCGTGTCGCCGCAGGAAAAGGTCTATGAGGGCATGCTGATCGGCGAAAACGCCAAGCCCGACGATCTCGAAGTCAATCCGATGAAGTCCAAGCAGCTGACCAACTTTCGCTCGACTGGCAAGGACGACGCAATCCGCCTCACCCCGCCGCGGGTGATGACGCTGGAGCAGGCGATCGCCTATATCGACGATGACGAGATGGTTGAAGTCACGCCCAAGAGCATCCGCCTGCGCAAGGCGCTGCTGGACCCGAATGACCGCAAGAAGGCCGGGCGGCGCAAAGAGGCGGCCTGAGCACAGCGAAGGATAGCCCGACCGAACTTCCCTTGTGACATAGGCGGCGGGCGCTCCTTGCGCCGGCGATCTGGTGTGGTTCATCAAAACGGCCACTTTCCTGAATAGAAGCTGCCAACCTCATCCCGGCCCCGTTCAGCAAGTTGATCCTAATCCCCGACGAAGCGGCGAAACGCGGACGGCAATCGGGCCTCACTCAAAAGCGCTGCGGGAGTTTCAACATGAAAACACTCGTTAAGAAGGTCGCGCTTGCCACGGCTCTCGCTGCGACCGCGCTGACCAGTATCACTCCGGCGATGGCGCAGGATTATTACGGCGACAGGCATCACCGCGGCGGCGGCGATGACACTGCCATTGCGATCGGCATTGGCATCATCGGCCTGGCGGCGGTGGCTGCGATTGCTTCTTCGAAAAACAAGAAGCGCTATCGCCATTATGAAGGCCGCGATTATCGATATCGCAACGGCTACGACGGTTATGGCAACGACGGTTACTATGGCGAACGCGACGGCGACAATTACCGCGATAGCTACGACTCCGACGACAGCTACTACGACCAGCGCGGCTATCGTGACGGCTATCGTTACCGCCGCGGATACTGATAATTTGTTGCAAACGTAGGGTCGCTGGACGCACGGCCGCACCACTCGGGGCGGGCCGTGCGTCCTGTCATCATGACCCCGCGCCGCCTCGCGACCGGTAAGGACGCTGGGACAGGCGAGGGAACGCTCTGAGCCACATGAATCAGAGGGTTAACGATTGGTTCAGTCTGACAATGCCTAAATGCAATCTGACCAAGCCGAATCGCGATTGTCGCTTCCGGCTTCAGAACGGGAGACGCAAGGTGTTGCCAATCTTCAAAAAATTTACCGCTGCCGCTCTGGCTGGTGCGGTTGCAATGACCGTTGCGGCGCCAGCTTCGGCAAACGACCGGTATTACCGTCACCGCGGCGGCGGCGACGATGCCGCCATCGCTATCGGCGCCGGTGTTGTCGGTCTCGCACTTGGGGCGGCGCTGGCATCGGGCAGCCGGAACAATCGTTATGATTACGATGATAATTACTACTATCCGCGCCAACGATACTATCAGTCATATCCGCAGCAGTATTACTACTCGTATCCCCAACAATATTATCAGCAGGATTACTATTATTCCTATCCGCGCGGATATAACAACAGCCGGCGCTGGAACAAACACTATTACCGTAATCGTCAGGACGGCTGGCGTCAGTATGAGCGCCGCAGCCAGCGCTACGACTACGATGACGACGACTGAGGCAGCCGACCGGTTGTGCCTGAATCCCTTGAGGGCGGACACCGAGTCCGCTCTCGCCAATCCCGCGTTTCAGTCCTATGGCGCGGGCCGATATGCAGACCTCCGATCTCCGGATTGCCCTCTTCAGCGGTAACTACAATTATGTTCGGGACGGCGCCAACCAGGCGCTTAACCGGCTCGCCGGCTTTCTGCTGGGTTGCGGCGCGTCGGTGCGCGTTTATTCACCGACAATTGCCGAGCCAGCCTTTGCCCCGACCGGAGAGTTGATCAGCCTCCCATCGATCGCGTTTCCCGGCCGCGGCGATTACCGCTTTCCCCTCGGGCTGCCCAGACGGCTCAAGCGCGACCTGGCGCATTTCGCTCCCAATGTCGTGCATGTCTCCTCGCCCGACCTGTCCGGGCACCGCGCGGTAAGCTGGGCGCGGCGGCAACGACTGCCGGTGCTGGCTTCGGTCCACACCCGCTTCGAAACCTATCTGCGCTATTATAACCTTGCCTGGCTGGAACCGGCAATGGAGGCAGCCATCCGCCGCTTCTACCGCCGCTGCGATGCGCTGGTCGCACCGTCGGAAAGCATGGCGCAGGTGCTGCGTGAGCGGCGGATGAATTACGACGTCGGCATCTGGTCGCGCGGCGTCGATCGCGACCTGTTCCACCCGGGCCGTCGCGACATGGCCTGGCGCCGGGCGCAGGGCATCGCCGATGACGAAGTGGTTGTCGGTTTCTTCAGCCGCCTGGTGATGGAAAAAGGTCTCGACGTCTTCTCCGACGCGATCGACGAGCTGAGGCGGCACAATGTCCCGCACCGCGTGCTTGTCGTCGGCGAAGGCCCGGCGCGCGATTGGTTCGAGAACCGCCTTCCCGATGCCGTCTTCGCCGGATTCCTGTCTGGCGCCGAGCTGGCAACGGCGGTCGCCAGCATGGACGTGCTGTTCTTCCCCTCGGTGACTGAAACCTTCGGCAATGTCACGCTGGAGGCGATGGCCTGCCGCTTGCCAGTGGTGGCAGCGGCGGCGACCGGCAGCGAGAGCCTGGTCGATGACCATATTTCCGGCCGGCTGATCCGCCCTGGCGCGGTCCACCACTTCGCCGAGGCCGTCCGCGCCTATGTCGAACAGCCGGACCTGCGCGCCCGCCACGGTGCTGCCGGCGAGGCGCGCAGTCATCAATTCGGCTGGGACCGGATCAATCAGGCGGTCGCCGACACCTATCTCAGGCTGATCCGGCAGAAGTCCGGCAGGCGGTGACCCAGCGCAGCCGCGCAATTGCGGCGGAGTGACTGGGCAAACCCCGCCCCGGAGACTATCTCTCCACGATGGCCGACCTTTTCCCCGACGACCTGCCCGCAGACCGTGCCGAGGCAATCCGAGCCGACGCGCCGCTCGCCGACCGCCTGCGCCCGGCTTCGCTCGCCGAGGTGATCGGCCAGGAGCATCTCACCGGACCCGAAGGTGCGATCGGCCGGATGGTCGCGGCGGGCCGCCTCTCGTCGATGGTCCTGTGGGGGCCGCCCGGCACCGGCAAGACCAGCATCGCCCGCCTGCTCGCCGATGCGGTGGGCATGCGTTTCGTATCGATCAGCGCCGTGTTCTCCGGCGTTGCCGACCTCAAGAAGGCTTTCGCGGAGGCCGAAACCGCCGCCAGAATGGGCCAGCGGACGCTGCTGTTCGTCGACGAGATCCACCGCTTCAATCGTGCCCAGCAGGATGGCTTCCTGCCGTTCGTCGAAAAGGGCACTGTCACGCTGATCGGCGCGACCACCGAGAACCCCAGCTTCGAACTCAACGCCGCGCTGCTCAGCCGCGCGCAGGTGCTCATCCTCCACCGGCTTGATGCGGCGGCATTGTCGGTGCTGCTTAGCCGGGCCGAGGCAGCACAAGGCCACCCCCTGCCCCTGACGCCGGAAGCCCGCGCGGCGCTGGTCGCCTCCGCCGACGGCGACGGCCGGTTCCTGCTCAACCAGGCCGAAATGCTCTATGCGGCCAACCTCTCCGAGCCGCTGGAACCGGCCGCACTCGGCACCTTCCTGCAGCGCCGGGTCGCGGTCTACGACAAGGACCGCGACGGCCATTACAACCTCATCTCGGCCCTGCACAAAAGCCTGCGCGGCTCCGACCCGCAGGCGTCGCTCTACTACCTCGCCCGGATGCTTACCGCCGGCGAGGAGCCATTGTACGTGCTGCGGCGGCTGGTGCGGTTTGCGTCGGAAGATATCGGCCTCGCCGACCCGCAGGCGCTGATCCAGTGCCTCGCCGCCAAGGACGCCTATGATTTCCTCGGCTCGCCCGAAGGCGAACTGGCGATCGTGCAGTCCTGCCTATTCCTCGATTCCTAGCCATATTCGTACTCCGCCTATGCCGAGAATCTGGTTGCGTGGAAATTCGCTAAGGAATCCGGTTCGCTAAGCCCGCCCG
>JANMCD010000060.1:0-4528 GCA_031360905.1 Novosphingobium sp. | reverse complement strand
TCGCGTATGGTCGCCGATCCGCTCCACAGCTTCGAATGTCCGCCGATGGCGGATGGCGCGGTGGCGTTCGTCATGACCAGCACCGGCATCGCGAAAAAGCGCGGGATCAGCCACGGTATCCGCGTTGCGGGATCGGGCGGCTGTGTCAGCCATTATTGCCTGAGCCAGGAAGCGGATCAGGCCGTGCTCGGCTGGCCGCTGGCTGCTGAACGGGCGTGGAATCAGTCCGGCTGGGGCCCTAAAGATGCCGACATTGGCGAGATCTATGACAGCTATGCCGCTGTCACCGCGATCGCGCTCGAAGGCATCGGCATCTGCGAAAAGGGCGAAGGCGCACGCTGGTTCGCTGCGGGCCACGGCGATCCCGGCGGCAAACTGCCGATGAACACCAATGGCGGATTGCTTTCGGCCGGGCATACCGGTGTTGGCGGCGGGACGGCGTTGCTCGTTGAGGGGATACGTCAGTTGCTCCATCGCGCACCGTCCAAGCGTCAGGTCGAAGGTTGCGAACGGGCGATCATCGGCGGGACTGGCGGGAGCTATATGGACGCGCAAATCCTGCTGCTCGAGCGCACGAAACTGGGAGGTTGAGCGATGAAGACGTCGGTAATCGTTTCTGACTTCCGCGCGGGCCTCGCAAACGGCGAGCTGCTGATTCAGAACTGCAATGATTGCGGCAAACCCAACATGTGGCCGCGCTACGCCTGCCCGCATTGCCAGTCGGATAATCTCGGCTGGGCGAAATCGGGCGGGAAGGGGGTGCTGCACAGCTTTTGCGTGCTGCGCCAGGGCGCGCCCGATGGGTTTGAGGATGATTTGCCCTATGCCATCGGTGTGGTAAAGCTCGCCGAGGGCGTGCAACTGCTCGCGCGGCTTGAGGCGAACAGTGACGATGACTGGTCGGCTTATGGGTGCGACGATGCGGTCGAGTTTGTTGCGGTTTCGGGCAGCGAGATTGAGCGCCGTCCCTGTGCAACTTTCCGGCGAGTTAGATGATGAACAGCTTCGCATTCCTTGAAAAGTCGGCCCGGCAATGGCCCGATACGGTGGCGTTGCTGCACGGGGCGGAGAGTCTCACATATCGCCAGTTCCGGGATCGCGCCCTTGCGGTTGGGGGGAACCTCCGCGCGCTGGGATGCGAGGCGGGCGACCGCGTGGCCTTCTGCCTTGCCAACTCGCCCAGGGTTCTGGAAGTCATTTTTGGCTGCTTTGCGGCGGGTTTGGTCGTAGTGCCGGTTAACGCGCGGCTTCATGCGCGGGAATTGGCGTATATCGTCGGGAACTGCGGCGCGAAGGTTCTGGTTCACGGCCCCGAGTTTGCCGACGGCATTGCGGCGCACGCTGATCTGTTTACCGGTCTTGCGCACCGCCTATCGACCGATGATTTCGGGACCCTGCTTAACCTTGACAACGCGCTCCCCCATGCCGTCGAGGCCGCAGCTGACGATATCTGCTGGCTGTTCTATACCTCGGGAACGACCGGCAAGCCCAAAGGCGCGATGTGGAACCACCGGATGGTTCGCTGCGTAATCATGAATTATCTCGCCGATCTTTATAACATCCAGCCAGGCGAGATTGTGCTGCATTGCGCGCCGATGTCGCACGGCAGCGGGGTCTCGGCACTTCCTGCCATTGCGCGCGGCGCGACCAATGCGATTACCGAGTCCGCCAGTTTTGATGTTGATCATCTGTTCGCGACAGTCGAGCGGCTCAAGGTTTCGCACATTGGCTTCATGGCCCCGACCCAGATCATCAAGATGCTCGAGGATCATCTGCCGGGCCGCCATGATCTCTCGAGCCTCAAGGCGATCTGCTATGGCGGCGCGCCGATCTATGTCGATCAACTCAAACAAGCGATGGCGACCTTTGGGCCGGTTTTTGTGCAGCTTTACGGGCAGGGAGAAGCGCCAATAACGATCACCGGGCTCTCGGCGGCGGCGCATCAGCGACTGCTGAGCGCGGGCGATCCGCGCATTGGCTCGGCAGGGCAGGTGCGCACCGATGTCGAGGCGCATTGTGTCGACGGCGACGACAATCCGCTACCCGCTGGTCAGGCCGGCGAGGTCGTTGTGCGCGGCGATGTTGTCATGCCGGGCTACTGGAACAACCCGGAGGCGAGCGCCGAAACCTTGCGAGGCGGTTGGCTGCACACCGGGGACATCGGTTATTTCGACGAGCAAGGCTTTCTGTTCCTGCTGGACCGCGCCACGGATATGGTGATCAGCGGCGGAAACAATGTCTATCCGCGCGAAGTGGAGGAGGTGATCATTCTCCATCCCAAGGTGGCCAATTGCGTCGTGTTTGGCATTCCCGACGATTATTGGGGAGAGGCGGTCCATGCGGTCATTGTCGTCAAGCCTGGCGCAACCCTCACCGCAGGGGAGATCATCACCTTTTGCGGCGAGCATATGGCCGGATACAAGAAGCCCAAGGCGGTCGACTTTGCGGATGAGTTGCCCGTAAGCGGCTACGGCAAGATTCTGCGCCGCGAAGTGCGCGACGCTTATTGGGCCGGGGTTGAGGGCCGCATCGGCGGCGGCGCTGCGGCGACCAAGGCGCCGGAATGAAGAGGGGGGCATGAAGGGCGTCGCTATCGCCGGGATCGGGATGACCCAATTCGGCAAGCAGACCGGACGCGGGCTACGCAGCATGGCGCTGGCTGCGATTGAGGAAGCAATTGCCGATAGCGGGATTCCATCCGACCGGATCGAGCGCATCTATTTCGGCAACGCCATCGCCGGGATCGTCACGCAGCAGGAAATGATCCGGGGGCAGGTTGCGCTTCGCCATCAGCCGCTGGCCAAGGTGCCGTTGTTCAACATCGAAAACGCCTGCGCATCGGGTGGATCGGCGTTTAGTCTCGCCTGCGAGGCGGTGGCGAGCGGTGCGGTGGAAATCGCGCTCGCCGTCGGTGCGGAACAGATGACCCATGCCGATCGCAGCCGGCCCTTCAATGGGCTGCGCGGTTCGACCGATATCGAAGACATTGGCGAATCAGCACCCGGCCAGATCAGTGCAAACTCCCTGTTGATGGACTATTATGCTGCGGTGGCGCAGCGCTATCTCGATGAGTACGGTGCCGAGCCAGCCGACTTCGCGCGGGTCGCCGTCAAGAACCGGCGCAATGCTGCGATGAACCCGCTTGCCCATTTGCGCACCCCGCAATCGCTCGAGGATGTGCTTGCAAGCCGGATGATCGTCGCGCCGCTCTCCCTGCCGATGTGTTCGCCGGTGACCGATGGCGGGGCGGCACTTGTGGTGTGTTCGGAAAAGCTTGCGGCATCCCTCGATCAACCGGTCGTGCGGGTGCGGGCGTCGTCGGTCGCGTCTGGCGCGGGCGGCAAGCCGGTCGATGATGCAGCGGCCAAGGCCTATGGCGAGACGGGCATGGGTGCGCAGGATTTCGACGTGATCGAACTTCACGATGCAGCAGCGCCTGCCGAGCTGATGCAATACCATGAGATCGGCTTGTGCGGGAAGGGCGACGGTTTCAGGCTGATCCGTGAGGGCGCGACCGATCTTGGCGGGCGCATCCCGGTCAACACCAGCGGTGGACTGCTCAGCCGGGGGCATCCCTTGGGCGCAACCGGCTGTGCGCAGATTGTCGAGCTGGTCCACCAGCTGCGCGGCACGGCAGGCGCACGCCAGGTCGAAGGCGCGCGGCGGGCGCTTGCGGTCAATGGCGGCGGCTGGCTCGACGGTGCTTACGCGTTGGCGATAGCCACGGTCCTTGAACGCTCGTAAGCTTCCCCCATGATTTACGAAACCATCCTTCTCGATCGCCCGGCAAGCGGGGTCGCGATGATTACGCTCAACCGGCCAAGCCGGGGCAACGGTGTCGTCCCCGAAATGGCGCGCGACATGCTCGCGGCTCTGGACGCGCTGGAAGCCGACAAGTCCGTGCGGGTGCTGGTGCTGACCGGCGCCGGCAAGCAATTCTGCGCCGGGGCGGATCTGGTCGAATTCCAGAAGTATCTCGCCCAGGATCATGCCCGCGAGCAGGAACCTTATAACGCCCGCGTGCTCTGGCCCGTCACCCAGCGGCTGGTTTCGTGCCGCTTGCCTGTGATTGCGGCGATCAATGGCGGGGCGACAGCCGGGGGCCTTGATCTGGCGCTGGCGTGCGACATCCGCATTGCTTCAAGCCGCGCCAAGCTGGGCGAGACCTATATCAAGCTTGGGCTTAATCCCGGCAATGGCGGCACATATTTCCTGCCGAGACTGGTCGGGAGCGGGCTGGCGGCGGAATTGGCGCTGACGGGTGACCTGGTCGATGCCGAGCGTGCCCTGGCTATCGGGCTGGTCAACAGCATCGCTGAACCTGACGTCCTGATTGCTGAAGCCATTGCACTCGCCGCCCGGATCGCCGAACGTCCGCGCCTCGCCATCGAGGCAACCAAGCAGCAGCTTCGCCAAAGCTGGCACATGGATCTGGCGGGATCGATGAATGCCAGTTTCTGGGCGGTCGCCGCGCTTACCTACAGCGACGATCTGCGGGAGGGCGTGGCCGCAGCGCTGGAGAGGCGCG
>JANMCD010000069.1:0-3235 GCA_031360905.1 Novosphingobium sp. | reverse complement strand
CGCGCAAAAGATGCAGGCGCGCGCGGCGGGCGGCGGGGCGGCGAAGACGGTGCGGATTATCGAGACGGTGATGCTGTCGCCTTCGCTCAAGCTGGCGGTGATCGAATTTCATGGCCGGGAAATCCTGGTCTCGGCCTCGCGGACTGGCCTGACCCGGCTGGCCGAAGCGCCGATGCGGGAGGTGGGGGCGTGAGCGGCAGGCTAAATCCTCCCCGGAACGGGGAGGTGGCAGTCCGCAGGGCTGACGGAGGGGTCGGGACCTCTCCGCAAACGCTGTGTCACGAGGAAAGGTCCCGACCCCTCCGTCCGCTCCGCGTCCACCTCCCCGTTCCGGGGAGGATTTTCGCCACACTCACTCTCCTCCTCCTCCTTCCAACGACCGCCCACGCCCAGACCGCCATCCCCGGCGCGCTAGACCGGGCGTTCGGGGCGGTAAGCGGGGCCCAAGGGCCGGGCCTCGGCCTGTCGCTCCAGCTGCTGCTGATCATGGGGCTGCTGACCATCCTGCCCAGCCTGCTGCTGATGATGACCAGCTTCACCCGCATTCTGGTGGTGCTCTCGATCCTGCGCCAGGCGCTCGGCCTGCAGCAATCGCCGCCCAATCAGGTGCTGGTCGGATTGGCGCTGTTCCTCTCGCTGTTCGTCATGGCCCCGGTGCTCGAGCAGGTGAACACCCAGGCCATCGCGCCCTATTCGGCGGGTACTATCAACGCCGAGCAAGCCATCGCCGCCGGGGGCCGGCAGTTCCATGGTTTCATGATCCGCCAGACCCGCCAGCACGATCTCGCCGTGTTCGCCGAAATGGCCAAGGCGCCCAAGTTCGCGGCGGCGGCGGACGTGCCCTTCTCGATCCTGCTGCCCGCCTTTGTCACCAGCGAGCTCAAGACCGCTTTCCAGATCGGCTTCATGCTGTTCCTGCCGTTCCTGGTGATCGACCTGGTGGTGTCTTCGGTGCTGATGTCGCTGGGCATGATGATGATGTCGCCGACGATTGTCTCGCTGCCGTTCAAGCTGCTGCTGTTCGTCTTGGTGGATGGCTGGGCGCTGCTGATGGGCAGCCTCGCGGCGAGTTTCGGGTGATGGAGGAAACCGCGCAGCTCCTTGCCCTGGCCGACCGCATGCTGTGGGTCACCGCGCTAGTCGCCGCGCCGGTGCTGCTGGCGAGCCTCGCCGTCGGCCTGGTCGTCGGCGTGGTCCAGGCAGCCACCTCGGTCAACGAACAGACCCTGACTTTCGTGCCAAAACTCGCGGTTACCGCGCTGGTGCTGGTGGTGTTCGGGGCATCTATGATGGGGCTGGTCACCGACTTTACCGAGGAGATCTTCGCCGCGATCGCCGGCTCATCGGCAGGCCTCGCCCGGTGATCCAGCTCAGTTTTGGCTTCGGCGCGCTGGAGGCCGAGTTCTGGCGGCTGCTGTTTGTGATGACGCGCATCGGTGCGGCGATGCTTGCTGCGCCCTTCTTCGGTGCAGGCAATGTGCCGCCGCAGGTGCGGGTGCTGGCGACCGGCGCGATTGCCGTGCTGGTCTGCGCCTGGACCCCGGTCGCCGCGCCCGCCGCGCTGTTCTCCGCCCAAGGCATCCTGATAACCGCAGGCGAACTGCTGATCGGCCTCGCACTCGGCTTCGTGCTGCAACTCGCCTTCGCCGCGCCGACAATCGCCGCCGAGGTGATCGGCGGCGCCATGGGCATGAGCATGGCGACTTCGGTCGATCCCCACAGCGGCGCGCATTCGCCGGCGCTGGGGCAATATTTCGCGGTGACGCTGACGCTGTTGTTCTTCGCGGTCGGCGGCCATCTGCACTGGCTGGCGCTGGTGACCGAAAGTTACCGCGTGTTCCCCCCCGGCGAGACCTGGCTCGGCCCCGAACGCCTAGCCGAGATCGCCGGTTTCGCCGCAAGCATGTTCGCCGCCGCCGTCGCCATCGCCCTGCCGGTGACGCTGATCCTGCTGCTGGTGCAGCTTGTCACTGGCGTGCTCAGCCGCTCGGCCCCGGCGCTCAACCTGTTCGCGCTGGGTCTGCCGGCCGGAGTGCTGGCGGGGCTTGCCGCACTGATCATTGCCGCGCCGCTGATCACCGACCAGCTGACCGACGTTTCCGCCCAGGCCATCGCCAGCGCCGGCAAGGTAATCAGCCGGTGAGCGAGACCAGCGGCGAAAAAAGCTTCGCGCCCAGCGCCAAACGCAAAACCGACGCCGCCCGCAAGGGCGACGTGCTGCGCTCGCGCGAGCTGTCGGTGGCCGTAACGATGCTGGCCGGCGCGGTGTGGCTGAAGTTTGCCGGGCCGTGGCTGGTCGGCATTTTCGACGAGGCCCTGCGCGCCGGCTTCGTCTGGGACCGCGCCGCGATCGATCACTTCGCGCCGCAACGCCTGCTGCTGGGCCTGCTCGCCCTCGCCCTGCCGCCGATACTGATGCTGGGCGGGGTTGTGCTTGCCGCCGGTCTCGCCTCGCAGATGGGCTTTGGCGAGGGCCGCTGGGTCGGCGCCAATCTGCTGCCCAAAGCCTCGCGGCTCGATCCCATGGCGGGGCTCAAGCGGATGTTTGGGCCGGCCGGCTGGATCGAGATCGTCAAGGGGCTCGGCAAGGTGACGCTACTCGGCGCCATCGCCTGGTTCTGGGCGCGCGCGCATCTGCCGGCGCTGTTTGCCCTTGGCCGGGGCGAGCTGGCCCGCGATCTGGCACAGGGATGGGAGGAAATTACCGCGCTGCTCCTGCTGCTGGCCATCGGGCTCGCCATCATCGCCGGAATCGACTTTCCGATCCAGCTGCTGCGCCGGCTGACGCGGCTCAAGATGAGCCACCAGGACATGCGCGACGAGCACAAGGAGGCCGAAGGCTCGCCCGAGCGCAAGGCGGCAATCCGCCAGCGCCAGCGCCAGATCGCCATGGGCGGGGTGGCAGCTGCGATGCGCGAGGCGCAGTTCGTCATCACCAACCCCACGCATTTCGCCATTGCCATGGCTTATGATCCGCTCAAAGCCTCCGCCCCGATCGTCCTCGCCAAGGGCCGGGGCGAGAAGGCGCTGGCGATGCGCGAGCTTGCCGCCGAGCTGGTGGTGCCCTGCCTGGAATTCCCCGCGCTCGCCCGCTCGGTCTATTACACCACCCGCGAGCGGCAGGTGATCCGCGAGGAATTATACGCGGCGGTGGCGAGCGTGCTGGCCTTCGTGTTCTCGCTGAACCGCGGCGAGCCGCTGCCCCGGCCGTTCATCGACGTGCCGCTGCTACTGC
>JANMCD010000316.1:0-5461 GCA_031360905.1 Novosphingobium sp. | reverse complement strand
TAGGGCAGGTTGATGGTGCTGGGGAAAGTCGCAAGGTCTATGGCCTGCGTATCGGGTGCCGAAAGCATCTCTTGTCTCCCTTCAGGCGCTCAGCACGGCGCAGCCGCGCAAATTTGCCCAGCCGCCGCCCGACTGGACGAGAGCTAGCTTGGCGTCCTTGATCTGGTGGCATTCCGAGCGGCCCATTACCTGGGTCGCGGCTTCGATCAGGCGGATCAGGCCGACCGCGCCGATCGGGTTCGCCCCCATGGTGCCGCCCGATGGATTGACCGGAATATCCCCGTCGAGCTGCGTCGCGCCCGATTCGATCAGCGCAGCCGCTTCGCCCGGCGGGCACAAACCCAGGCTTTCGTAGTACGACAGCTCGAAGCAGCTGTATGGTTCCTGCACTTCCACCACATCGAACTGGCGGCGCGGGTTGGTGATCCCGGCTGCGCGGTAGACATGGCGCGCGGCAATTGCCAGCGGTTCGGAAACCAGCATCGAACGTTCGGGCGCATTATCGGCCTCGCAGCAATAGGCGATGCCCTGAATCCAGGCCGGGCGGTCCGTGGATTTCGCGGCGACGCTTTCCGATGCCAGCACCACTGCCGCCGCGCCGTCCGAAATCGGCGGCACGTCGAGCAGCTTGATCGGCCAGCACAGCGGTTTGGAGGCCATCACTTCCTCGACCGTCACTTCCTTCTTGAAGTGGGCATAGGGATTGGAAAAAGCGTTCTTGTGGTTCTTGACCGAGACCATGGCAGCGGCTTCCTCGGTGTGGCCCAGCACATCCATCCGCGCGCGCCAGTAGGCAGCGGAAAAGCCCATGATCCCGACGGCAAATTCACGGCCCCAGAACGGATCATAAAGCGTCGAGATTGAATATTGCAACTGCCCTTCGGACAGCTTGTCATAGGCCACCACCAGCGTGCGGTCGCTATAACCGCCGGCCACCTGGTAATATCCCGCCAAGGCCCCGGCAAAACCGGCGCCGCCGCCGCTGGTCACGCGCACGACGGGTTTGCCCCGCGCACCGATCGCATCGACCACCCATTTTTCCGGCTGGTTGACCGCCGCGAACAGCACCGGTCCGCTGGCGACAACGACGGAATCAATGTCCTCCATCGTCAGCTTTGCATCCGCCAGCGCGCGGTTTACCGCCTCGCGCACCAGCCCAGCCTGACTGACATCGGTCCGCCGCCGCGAATGATGCGTCTGACCTACGCCGACTATGCCAACATGACGTCCTGACGATTTGGCCACGCTCAGACCTCCAATGTAAAGACGCAGTTGCTCTGCATCGCAACGCCGCCCGCACCATGGACGACTGCCCGGCTCGCCGCTTCGCCGCCGTAAATTTCGGGCCGGCTCAGTTGCTTTGCCGCATTGGCGAGACGGATAAGACCGGTTGCCATGATCGGATCGGCCGGCAGCGCGCCGCCGGATTGGTTGATGCGCAGCTTGCTGTCGCGAGTGGCTGCGATGCCCATGCCTGCTTCCGCCAGACCGAGGGCTTCGATCGCCATCAGCTCGGACACTGCCGATGTGGCGCTGACTTCGGCAATTTCGGCCTTCGCCCCGCTCCAGCCCGCCTTCTTGTAGGCCATCGCCGCCGCCGCCTCGCACGATGCGAGCTTGCCTGCGGCCCGCGAGCCAAAGGCATGCGAATCCATGGCATTTCCCATGCCGGTGATAAACACCGGCGCGCCGTTGTAGCGCATCGCCACTTCCTCGTTGGCCAGCAGCACGGCCACCGCGCCGTCGACCGGGCGGGCGAGCATCAGCCGCTTGAGCGGCGTCGCCGCATCGCCCGAAGCAAGCACCGCGTCGGCATCGGGAGCAGTGTCGACGTCCACCTTGCCGTGGCGGGCCGCATCGGCCCAACGCTTTGCCACCAGTTCGGCAAGATCCCGCTCGCTGACCCCGTGAGCGCCGAGATATCGCTGCGCCTGCATGCCATTGGCGGCGCGCTGGCCGAAGCCGACCGGACGCTGATAGAACGGTTCGCACTGCGATGACCAATAGGCCTCGACATTCGATTCAGACGGCTTCGAATAGGCGACGATCAGCCCGATCGAGGAGGCACCCGAGCGGATCTTGTTCACCCCGTAGAGCGCGCTCCACAGCCCGTCCTCCTCAACCCGCGCTTCTTCCTTGTGATGCGCGCCCAGCGCACCGAGGAAGCCGCAATTGGAGATCGAACGGCCATCGAGCACGTCGCTGCCCGAATCGATGATGAAATCGACATCGTCGAGCGAAAGCCCGGTTCCCTTGAACACCGATGTCACCACCGCAGAAATCAGATCGATATGCTGCGCGTCGCGCCAGGCGGGGCGCAATTCGGTTTGTGCGGAGGCAATTACCGCCACCCTGCCGAGACTCATCGTCGTTTCCCCTCACGCTCAAGCAGCGAACGCCGCATCCTTAAAACCGGCAAAAACATGCTGTCAAAGTAATTCGAAGAATTGTCGGTTTTTTTGCCAGGCTCCCCTCCAAGCCCCAATCTCGCCTGAGCAACCGATTCATTTCAGACCTTGCATTCCGGACAGTTCCGAAACATGATCGGATCGAGAGGAGCGGTCACCCTGCCATGAGTCTGGATGCCGGCGGGCAGTACCGCTACCCCCCGCCGAATCCGGAATGGCTGTCGCGCCGCGTCGAGGATGTAATCAATCCCGGTCTCCCGATCATCGACCCCCACCATCACCTGTGGATCGAGCATGGCGTACCCTATCTCGGTCCGGAAATCGCGGCCGATGTCGGCGACGGCCATGCGATCGGCGCCACGGTCTTCGTCCAGGCCAATTACAATTACCGCAGCGATGGGCCTGCTCATCTCGCCCCGGTTGGCGAGACCGAAGGTGCCGCCGCTATCGCCGCCGAATGCGCTGACGCCGGCTGCCCCACGAAAATCGCTGCGGCCATCGTCGCCCATGCCGATCTGACGCTGGGCGGGAAGCTCGACGAAGTGCTGGACGCGCACGAAGCCGCCGGTTGCGGTGCGTTTCGCGGCATACGTCACAGCGTCTCGCGCGATCCGCTTTTTCCCGATGGAATTGTCTTGCGGCCCGCTCCGGCCGGCCTGATGGGAACGCCTGCCTATCGCGCCGGCATGGCCCGCTTGGCCGAACGCGGCATCAGCTATGACGCCATGCTCTACCACCGCCAGATTCCCGAACTGACCGATGCCGCGCGCGCCCTGCCCGATCTCTCGATCGTTCTCGATCACATTGGTTGCATCATCGGCGTCGGCTCCTATCGCGGGCAGGAGGAGGAAACTTTCCGCAGCTGGCGCGCCGATATGGCCGCACTGGCCGCGTCCCGGAACGTTACGGTGAAGCTCGGCGGTTTCGGCATGATCATCTGCGGGCCGCAGTGGCACGAGGCCGAGTTGCCCCCCGCCTCATCCGAGCTGGCCGAGGCATGGCGGCCCTACGTCGAAACCTGCATCGAGCTGTTCGGCGCGAACCGCTGCATGTTCGAGAGCAACTTCCCGGTCGACAAGGCGATGTATAGCTATCGCACCTTGTGGAATGCCTTCAAGCGGCTAACCCAGAGCGCCAGCGCCGAGGAGCGCCACGCCCTGTTCTCGGGTACGGCAGCGCGGGTCTATCGCATAGCGGACCCGGCGCTTGGCTAACCGCGCCGGCCATCTGTTTGCCAGCGCCGCACGCCACAGTGATAAGGTGGCGATCTGGTTTGAGGGTCGGGCGATCAGCTTTGGCGAGCTGGCCGGCCGGGTGCGCTCCGCTGCCGCCTTGCTCGCCGCACGCAAGATCGGGCACGGCACCCATGTCGGTATCATGCTGCCCAACAGCCCCGAATTCATCGTCGTGCAGCAAGCGCTGTTCGCCCTGGGCGCCGTCGCGTCGCCGCTGAACACGTTCTACCGTCAGAGCGAAGTCGCCCACGCCATCGCCAGCTGCGACCTGGAATATCTGATCCTGCCGGCCGAATTCACCGACCGTGTGCCGGAAGGTTTTCAGGGTGCAGTGGTCTGGCAACCCGATTTGCCTGGCACGGCGGAGCCGCTCGTGTTGCAGGACGTATCCCCTTCGGATGTCGTCATGCTGCTCCACACCAGCGCTACCACCGGCAAATCCAAGGGCGTGATGCTGACAGCGGCAAACCTGGCCGCCAATTACGATCGCTCGCCCGGCTGGCTAGGGCTTTCCGGCGAAGATACGATCCTCTGCGCCCTCCCGCTCTACAACACCTTCGGCCTAAACCAGTGCATCAACGCCATGGTTCTGACGGGGTTGACCTTGGTGCTGCACACCAAATTCGACCCCGCAGCCTGCATCGCCGACATCGCCCGCCACCGCTGCACTTACCTGCCGGCTGTGCCGACGATGCTGCAAAAGCTGGTCGATGATCCCAGCCTACAGGCCGGCGAGCTGTCATCGCTGCGCCACATAATGACCGGCGGCGCGCCGGTTCCCGCCGCTTTGCTTGCCCGGGTGCTGAAGGCTACCGGCGGACAGGCGCGAGTGCTGACCGGCTACGGCCTCACCGAAGCCAGCGCGCTGGTAACGCTAACCCATGTCGAGCTGGGCGCGGACGGCGAAGTCCAGCGCGGGCGGACGATCGGGCGGGTTCTCGACGGGATGGAAATGGTGGTGCGCGGCGAGGACGGCGCTGACCTCACCCCCGGGGAGGTTGGCGAATTTGTTGTCCGCGGGCCGAATGTGATGGCCGGTTATTACGACGCCCCCGAGGCCAACACGGCGGTGTTCGATCGCGGCTGGCTGCGCACCGGCGATCTCGGCTATATCGATCCGGACGGTTACGCCTTCATCGTCGATCGCAAGAAGGACGTCATCATCCGCGGCGGGCAGAACATCTATCCGGCCGATATCGAGGAAGTGCTCTATCAGTTGCCCGATGTCGCCGAAGTCGCGGTGGTCGGGATGGCGGATGACATGCTCGGCGAAGTCCCCGCCGCCTTTGTCGCCGGCGTCCCGGGCGCAAGCCTATCCATCGAAGCGATGATGCGGCACTGCGACGACCAGCTTGCCCGCTTCAAGCGTCCGGTCCGTATCCACATTCTGGCGGAACTTCCTAAAGGCCCGACCGGCAAGATCCTGCGCCGGGCACTGCGGCAAGAATTTCAATCTCCCGGAGCATTGCCTTGACGGAAAAGCGGGCGATGGCGGCGGGCTGAATGACCGAAGCGGGCGAACCCCGATGGCGGCTTCCCGGCTGGGCGCACAATTCGGGTGCGCTCGCCATGGGCACCGGCGTTCCGCAAGCCGATCCGGACGCTGCGCGGCTCGTCATCGAGCGCGTCGCCCGCTATTGCTGGGCCTATGACGAGCGCCGCGCCGACCTGCTGGCGGATTGCTTCACCCCGGATGGCGTCTGGGAAGGCAATGTCCTCGACAAAGTGCCGGTCGGGCCGTTCGCCGGGCGCGAGCGAACGATCGAGTGGCTGACCGGGTTCTGGCCGCACCAGCATGACCAGCGGCGGCACATGCTG
>JANMCD010000270.1:0-10621 GCA_031360905.1 Novosphingobium sp. | reverse complement strand
GTAGCTCTCGGTCACCGCGACGCTGCCGACGGAAGCCACCCGGCCAACATCGTTGCGCCCCAGATCGAGCAGCATCAAATGTTCCGCGCGTTCCTTGGGATCGGCGAGCAGACTGGCCTCGTTGGCCTTGTCTTCCTCGGGTGTCTTGCCGCGAGGACGTGTGCCGGCGATGGGGCGAATGGTGACTTCGCCGCCCCGCACGCGCACGAGAATTTCGGGGCTCGAGCCGGTCAGGGCGAACCCAGGCAGATCGAGAAAATAGAGGAACGGCGAGGGATTGATCCGCCGCAGCGCCCGGTACAGCGCGAGCGGCGGTAGCTTGAATGGGCAGGTGAAGCGCTGGGCCAGCACCACCTGGAAGACGTCGCCCGCCTCGATGTAGTCCTTCGCCTTAAGCACCATCGCACGATAATCTGCCGCCGGCATGGCCGGGGTAAGCTCCGGCTCGGGCAGAAGCGACGAATTGGAGCGGGCGGGAACCGGGCGGGTGAGGCGGCGCAGCGCTTCGTCGATCCGCTCCTGCGCCGCGGCAAGGGCTACGTCCGCAGTGCCGTCACCGGGCCACACCGGGGCAATGCAGAACAGCTCATCGCCCAGCCGGTCGAAGATCAGGATCAGCGACGGCCGCACGAACAGCATGTCGGGCAATTCCAGCGCGCTGGCCGTCGCGCGTGGCAATTTCTCAACCAGGCCAATCGTTTCGTAGCCAAAATACCCGACCAGGCAGGCCAGCGCCGGCGGCAGCGCGGCCGGCACCGGGAACTGGCAGCTTGCAACCAGCGCGCGAAGTTCCGTGAGACTGTCGCCGGGGAGCGGGGCGAAGCCGCTGCGGTCGACCTGCCAGACGCGGTTGATTTCGCAAGCCGAACCGGTCGCGCGGAACACCAGGTCCGGGTCGAGCCCGACCAGGCTGTAGCGTCCGCGCACTTCGCCGCCCTCTACCGATTCGAGCAGGAAGTCGCCTCGGCCCGGCTCGATTAGTTTAGCTGCGGCGCCGACCGGAGTTTCGGTATCGGCGATGAGACGGCGCCAGACGACCCCCGGCGCACCTTGCGCCAATGCCTCGGCGGCAGCGGTCCAGTTTTCGGGAAGCGCGCTAGTCATGTCCGGCGCGCATCAGCTGCCGCCGGTGAGCCGCGTGCGCAGCGCGCCAATTGCCGCCTCATTGCGCTCGACGCCGACTTCCTTGCGAATGGCGCGCGTCAGCTGCTCGGTATATTCGCGGCCCGTCAGCTGACCGAGTTCCTTCAGCGCGCTGGCCAGCAGCGGATCCGCAGGATCGACTTTGCCCGGCACGATGTCCTTCAGCGCCACGATATACCAGCCGCGGTTGTTCGGCGCCGGCAGCAATTTTACCGTGCCCCTGGCCATGCTGAACAGCAGCGCCAGCGGCGGCGGAACACTCTGCTGATAAGCGGCGAGCTGCTCGCGACCCATCTCCACGCGGTCGACCGGTGGCACTGGCCGTCCCAGCCCGGTGAGCAGCGGGCCAAGATCCGCGCCCTTGCGGGCCTCAGCCAGAACCTTGTCGGCGACGGCCTTAGCGGCGGTTGACCCTCGTTCGAGCGCCAGGCCAGCTGTCAGTTGGTCGCGAATTTCGGCGAAGGGAGCGGGGGCGGAAGGAGTGATGGCGGTGGCATCGTAGATGATGAAGGCTTTGCCCGGATCGACTTCCGCCAGTTGCGGCTGGTTTTCGCGCTCCATGGCGAAGGCGGTGGGAACCAGCCTCGCCAGCATCGGCGAAACTTGCGCGCCAGGCTGGCCATAAACCTGGCCGTCCGCGGTGATCGACGGGGTCTGCTGCAATGTCAGGCCCAACTCCTTGGCGGCATCGGCGAGATTGCCGCCGCCGTCGAATTCCTCCTCAAGCCTGGCAGACATGTCATTAAGGGCGGCGCGGCGCTTCACCTCGACCAGTTGCGTGGTGAGTTCGGCCCGCGCCTGATCGAGAGAACGCCCGGCGCGCCGTTCAATCCCATCGACGCGCATCACATGCCAGCCGAGCGCACTGCGCGCCGGGGCGGCGATCTTGCCGCTGGGGGCGGCAAACACGGCATTGGCGACGGCCTGCGAAGCTTGCCCGGCAAGTGATTCCCGGCTGAGCGGCGCCAGCGCGGCTGCACCGAGGCCCTTGGCCGAGGCAGCCTGCTCCAGGCGATTGCCGCCGCGCACTTCATCGAGAATCGCCTTCGCGGCCGCCTCGGTGGGCACGATAAGCTGCGTGATCCGCCGCGTTTCCTGCGCCGCATATTGCGCCTTGTTGGCGTTATAACGGGCGGCGATCTCGGCCTCAGTCGGAGCAGGAACGGCCTTCAGCGCGGCATCGCCGAACATGGCAAAGCGGATAACGCGGCGCTCCGGGCGAATGAATTTTTCCCGGTTCTTCGCATAATATGCCTGCAACTCCGCCTGGCTGGGCGGGGTCTGGGGCGCGAAAGAAGCGGAAGGCAGCAGACCAATCGCGCCGCTACGGCGTTCGCGCAGCAAGGAGGCATAGCGCAGCGCCAGCTCGCGCGGGATCATCGCGCCGGTTTCGGTCGGAACCATCAGTTGCCTGGCGACGAGCCCGCGCCCGAGATCCTCGCGCACGACCTTTTCGCTCAGGCCGCGTTGCTGGAGGGCCTGGCGGAACGCCGCTTCGCTGAACTTCCCGTCCGGTCCGCGGAATGCTGAGAGCTTTGTAATTTCGCTGTCGATCAGTCGGTCGCTGGCGATTATCCCGTGCTTATTGCCGAACACGCCGAGCGCGGTACGATCAAGCAACTGATCAAGCACCTGCTCAAGGCCGCCGGCAGCGATCAAGGCCTTCATCGACATCCGCGGATCGCGCTGCTTGGCGTCCTCAAGGGTGGCCGTAGCGGCCTGGCTGAGCTGGGCCGCGCCAATCCGCTCGTCACCGACACTGGCGATCCGGTCACCGCCGCTGTTCCCGCTGTTACCACCCTGAAAATTCGCGACGTCGCCGGCGGCAAAAGCAAAAGCGATCAGCCCCAGGAAGACAAGGGCAACGCCGATGCCAAAGCGCGAACTGATAAAACTGCGCAAAAATTGGATCATCGGCGGTCCGCTTGAATTTTGGGCCCGGCATGTCGCCGCAAACCCTTCCGGCGGGGCTTTAGGGACCAATCCGCGCCCCGGCAATGGGCGGCTGAGCATCGATGGCGCGCAAGGCAATAGGGCGGCAGCTTTGACAAGCGCCATGGGGCTGTCCTAGCTGCGCATGAATCATGTCAGCCACTGCATTCGGTCTGGCCGAGGGAATCACATGTCAAATCTGCCCTATGTTGTCGGAAACTGGAAAATGAACGGCACGCGTGCGATGCTTGCCGAAGCGCGCGCGATCGACCGGGCCGCCGCGCGTTTTCCCGGCGTCCAAATAGCCCTGGCGCCGCCGTTCACCCTGATCCAGTCAATGCGCGAGGCGGTGCAGGATATCGGCGTCGGCGGGCAGGATTGTCATGTCGATCCAAACGGCGCCTTTACCGGCGACATCTCGGCGGCGATGCTGGCCGACACCGGTGCCGATTTCACCATTGTTGGCCATAGCGAGCGGCGGGCAATGCACGGCGAGACCGATGCGCACGTCCAGGCGAAGGCCGAAGCCGCGCTCGCTGCCGGTTTGACGGTGATCCTTTGTGTCGGCGAAACCGAGGCCGAGCGCGATTCGGGCAGGGCGGAGGATGTCGTCGCGGCGCAGCTGGATGGCTCGTTGCCGCGCAGCGAAGACGCTGCTGCCAAGCTGGCGGTCGCTTATGAGCCGGTCTGGGCAATCGGTACCGGCCGTGTTCCGTCACTCGGCGATGTCGGGGCCATGCACAGGGCGATTCGCCACCGTCTGAACGCCATCTACGGCGAGGCGGGGGCCGATGTGCGGATTCTTTACGGGGGATCGGTCAACGGAAAAAACGCGGCGGAGCTGCTTTCGGCCGAGGAAGTCGGGGGCGCGCTGGTTGGAGGCGCCAGTCTGACGGCGGAAAACTTCACCGCAATCATCAGCGCTGCGGCGCCTGGCACGGATGAGTAGCCGCAATCTGCGGGTTGCGGGCAGACGAACCAGCGCCTAGAGGCGCCGCTAGACTAGCAAAGGCCCCCGCTCATGTCCTTGTTCCTGTTCCTCACGGTCGTCCAGGCAATCGTCGCCGCTGCGCTGGTCGGGGTGATTCTGGTGCAACGCTCGGAAGGCGGCGGGCTCGGCGTCGGCGGCAGCCCGGCGGGTCTGATGTCGGCACGCGGCGCGGCCAACTTTCTGACGCGGGCGACGGCGATCCTGGCGGTGCTGTTCGTTGTTCTCAGCATCGTGTTGGCGGCGCTTGCCGTCGGTACCTCGTCGGGACGCAAGATCGACACCTCGCTCAACCGCAGCAGTCCGGCCAATCCCATCGGCAATCCACAGCCGGCCGATCCGCTCGGCGGCGGTGCGCTGCCGGCTGCGCCTCCTGCCGCACAGGCTCCTGCCGCTGTTCCGCCCCCTGCCGATCCGCTCAGCCCCCCCGCCAAGCAATAGCCGGCCCAGCCCGGGCCTGACCGAATCTCGCGGGCGAGGGCCCCTAAACTTTCACCGCTGTGGATTGACGGGCACCCTGCGCAGTCGCCGCTTGCCCTTTGCGCCGCTTACAAGCTAGGGCTTGGCTCCCATGGCGCGGTTCATTTTTATCACCGGCGGCGTGGTTTCCTCACTCGGCAAAGGTCTCATGGCGGCGAGCCTCGCGGCGCTGCTGCAGGCCCGCGGATTTCGCGTGCGAATTCGCAAGTTCGACCCTTATCTCAACGTCGATCCGGGGACGATGAGCCCCTATCAGCACGGCGAGGTCTATGTGACCGACGACGGCGCCGAGACCGATCTCGACCTAGGCCATTATGAACGCTTCACCGGAGTTTCGGCGCGCCAGTCCGATAATATCACCTCGGGGCGCATCTATCAGCAGATCATCACCCGCGAACGGCGCGGCGACTACCTTGGCGCCACCGTCCAGGTGATCCCGCATGTGACCGATGCGATCAAGCAGTTTGCCCAGGCCGAGACGGACGAGCTCGATTTCGTCCTCTGCGAAATCGGCGGCACCGTCGGCGATATCGAGAGCCTGCCGTTCGTCGAGGCGATTCGCCAATTGCGTAACGAACTGGGCCGTGAGCAGACTTGTTCGGTCCATGTTACGCTGGTGCCCTATATCGCAGCGGCAGGCGAGCTGAAAACCAAGCCGACCCAGCATTCGGTGCGCGAGCTCACCGGTCTTGGCGTGCAGCCGGACATTCTGCTGTGCCGCTGCGAAAAGCCGCTGCCCGAAAATGAGCGCGCCAAGATTGCCCAGTTTTGCAACGTCCGCATGGAAGCGGTGATCCCGGCGCTCGATGCCACCAGCATCTATGCGGTGCCGCTGCAATATCACGCCGAAGGGCTCGACGCCGAAGTCCTGCGCCATTTCGGCCTGGCGTCGCCAATGCCGGATCTGTCGCGCTGGCAGGACATCGTCGAGCGGTATCAGCATCCAGAAGGCGAAGTGACGATCGGTGTTGTCGGCAAATATGTCGGCCTGCCCGATGCCTATAAGTCACTCAACGAGGCGCTGATCCATGCCGGCATGGCACATCGGGTCAAGGTCAACATCCGCTGGCTCGATGCGGAACTGTTCGAACAGGACGACGATGAGATCGCGGCCCGGCTGGAGCCAATGCACGGCATTCTCGTGCCGGGCGGCTTCGGCGAGCGCGGAACCGAGGGCAAGATCGCCTCGGTGCGGTTCGCCCGCGAGCGCAAGGTGCCGTTCTTCGGCATTTGCCTGGGCATGCAGATGGCCTGCATCGACGGGGCGCGTAACACCGCCGGGATCGCCGATGCGTCATCCACAGAATTCGGTCCGACCAGCGAGCCGGTGGTCGGCATCATTACGGAATGGATGAGCCCCGAAGGCCTGCAAATCCGGGCCAAAGGGGGCGATCTGGGCGGCACCATGCGGCTGGGCGCCTATGAAGCGAAGCTTTCGGGCAACAGCCATGTCGCCGCGATCTACGGAGGCACCGCCATTTCCGAGCGCCACCGCCACCGCTACGAAGTCAATTCCGCCTACCGCGAGCCGCTCGAAAAAGGCGGGCTGGTATTTTCCGGCATGTCGCCCGATGGCCTGCTTCCCGAAATCGTCGAACGACCCGATCATCCCTGGTTTGTCGGCGTGCAATTCCATCCCGAGCTCAAAAGCAGACCGTTCGAGCCTCATCCGCTGTTTGCGGGCTTCATCGAAGCGGCGCTTATGCAATCGCGGCTCGTTTGATCGCTTGCGGGAATCGGGAATTTATTGCTAGCAGTCGGTTCCAGGCCGATTGCAATCTGTGGGATCAGAGACATCGGGCCACTTGGGGCGTTTCGGAAGATAGAGTTTATACAGTCAGACTTGCCGTTCTGGTGATCGTCTACAGCGACCCGGACGATCATTGAGTGGCAGGGCGGCGCGCAAGCGTCGCGGGGGTGGGCCGTCCCGGGCCCACCCCCAACTATTTGCACTGCAGACGCTCTGTCAGGCCGCCTGGCTGGTTTCTTCGCCTTCCACGATAGCGAGTGGCGCGGAACCGCCGATGGCGATCTTCTTCGGCTTCATCGCCTCTGGCACTTCCCGCACCAGATCGATCAACAGCAGCCCGTCCTCGAGCACGGCGTTGACCACGCGGACATAGTCGGCCAACTCGAAGCGCCGCTCGAAGCCACGCTGGGCGATGCCCAGGTGCAGCATCTTGCCGGTGGCCGGCTCGTCGCTCTTCTTGCCCTGTACAACCAGCAGGTTCTGCTGAGCGGTGATGTCGACCTCGGCCGGCTTGAATCCGGCGACAGCAAGAGTGATGCGGTAAGCATCATTGCCGCGCTTTTCGATATTGAACGGGGGATAATTGTCGCCGCTGTTGATGCGGGTCTGGCCCTCGAGCATGTCGAACATGCGGTCGAAGCCGACCATCGAGCGGCGGTAAGGGGTAAAATCGAAACGAGACATGGCAAAAATCCTCATCTGAGCAATCTTCGGTTGTGGGAGTCCGGCGTGCGGCGCTCCCGGCTTGCGTGTCACACCCGTGCGGCGCATGACACGGGAAGCGAGATATGTTAGCGCTTTCGGGTTTCAAGATGCCGCGTTGAAAAGGTCGCCAACACCGTGCCAAGGGTTGAAATCTATACGAAATGGGGCTGCGGCTTCTGCGTCGCGGCCAAGGCGCTGCTCGACCGTAAGGGCGCCGCCTACGAGGAATACGACATAACCATGGGCGGACCCAAGCGCGCCGAGATGCTCGAGCGGGTGCCCGGCGCGATGACCGTGCCGCAGATTCTGATCGACGGTCGTCCAATCGGTGGCAGCGACGAAATCCAGGCCCTTGACCGACAGGGCAGGCTCGATCCGCTGCTGGGCATCATCGGGTGACCCGCATCGCCGTGCTGCAGATGACTTCGGGGATCGATCCCGAGGCCAATGCCGCGGTAATCGTCTCTGCCATTGGCGCGGCCGAAATGGGCGGCGCGTCGATGCTGTTCACGCCGGAGATGTCGGGGCTGGTCGATCGCAATCGCGAGCGGGCGGGCGGGCACATCGTGGCCGAGATCGACGATCCGGTGCTGGCCGCAGTTCGCGATGCTGCCGTTGGGGCTGGCGTCTGGGTCGCGCTCGGTTCGCTGGCGGTGAAGCGCGAGGAAGGCGGCTGGGCGAACCGCGCTTTCGTGATCGATTCGTCAGGCATTATCGTAGCGCGCTACGACAAGATCCACATGTTCGACGTCGATCTTACCAGCGGCGAAAGCTGGCGCGAATCAAGCGCCTATGGGGCAGGCGATTGCGTGGTTACGGCGGAAACGCCGATCGGGCGGCTAGGCCTCACCATCTGCTACGATATCCGCTTTCCCGCCCTGTTCGAAGCGCTTGGCAACCAGCGCTGCGACGTCATCGCGATCCCCGCCGCCTTCACCGTCTCGACCGGCGAGGCGCATTGGCACCTGCTCCAGCGTGCCCGCGCGGTCGAAGCGAGCGCCTATGTCGTCGCCGCCGCGCAGGTCGGCCGCCACCAGGATGGCCGCAGCACCTATGGGCACAGCCTGGTGGTCGATCCTTGGGGCGAAGTGCTGCTCGACATGGGCGGCGAAACGACCGGGATCGGCTTTGCCGAGATCGACACGGCGCGTCTGACTGAAGTGCGCGCTCAATTACCAAGCCTTGCCAATCGGCGAAGAATCGCCAACTGAGTCGCTGTCATGATAGTTTTCGATCTTGAATGCCGTAGCGGCGGGCACCGTTTCGAAGGTTGGTTCGGTTCTTCGGAGGAATATGCCCGCCAGCAGGAGCGCGGGTTAGTGGCCTGCCCGGAATGCGCCTCCAGCGAAATTGTCAAAGCGCCGATGGCCCCCAATATCGAGCGCAAGGGCAACCAGATGTCCACCGCGGGTGCGGCGGTCAAACCACAGGAATTGCCCACGGTTCTGCCGGTGCCGGTGGTCAAGGGCGCTATGCCGACCGAAGCCTTGCAGATGATCAAGGCGCTGGCGACAATGCAGGCACAGGCGCTCGAAAAATCGCGCTGGGTGGGCGACGATTTCGTCGAAACCTCGCGCGAGATGCACTATGGCGAGCGTGCGGCGGAGCCAATTCACGGCCAGGCGACGATCCAGGAGGCGCGCGAATTGTTCGAAGAGGGAATCCAGGTCTCACCGCTGCCGTTTCCGGTGGCGCCTCCCGGTGAAGCGAACTGATGGTTGCCATCGCTTGCCGATCCGATTGCCAATCCCAACGGTGCTTACTAAAGAATACGCGTGGGCGCGCCCGTAGCTCAGCAGGATAGAGCACCAGATTCCTAATCTGGGGGCCATGGGTTCGAATCCCGTCGGGCGCACCAAATTTATCCCTTAAAACAATAGACACTTAGCGACAGCCGACCGCAGCATTCGATGCGCCGAAGAGAGCGCAAGGGTGCCAAAACTCCCTAAGGAGAATTCCCATCTCGCCGCTCGGCACCGCGAACAATCTCCAGTTCTCAGCTTCCGCCCACTCGCGCTGCGCGCGCTCTGCACCCTCACATGTCCAGCGGTTTAATTCTGAATGGAGGCTGTCGGGGGGATTCAGCAGAGCCTCAGCACCGCTGGAGTAGTCTGGATCGGACTGGGGCTATTCGCCAGGCTTGAAGGAGACCACGGACCATGAATAGCGGACGCAACATTGTCGTCATCGGCGCAGCCGCGACTCTCGCCACGCTCTTCGCCGCACCGGCGATGGCGCGCGATCCATACGACCGCGCGCACGGTTTCGGCTTCAATGACCCCTATGCCCGCTCTGCGGTGGACCAATGTGCCGCGGCCGCGGAGAGCCGCGCCTCGCGCTTCGGGCCGGCCCGGGTCACGCGGATCACAAATGTCGACCGGAAGAGCCGTGGCTTCTTGGTGAGCGGTGCGATCGCGGTCGAGAACCGCTGGGGGGGCTGGCGTCACCGCGACGACAACCGCCGCGGCTGGTTCCGGTGCCACACCGAGTTCGGGCGGGTCGTCGACCTGCGACTGGACGGCCTCGGTCGCTGAGGGAGCGATGATTGGCCCGGTGGCGTTGGCGTCAATGGCCCAGGGATGCCTTGATGTCCACCGGGCAGCTCCAAAGTTTCGCCAGAGCCTCTAGTTCCTTGCGCTACCTCTGTTTCAAAGCGTGCTGCCGCCGTCGAGCCTGAACTCGGCGCCGGTGGCGAAGGCCGCCTCGTCGGACCCGAGATAGACCGCCAGCGACGCCACTTCTGCGGGTTGGCCGAGACGGCCAATGGGGTGGGTCGCGACCCAGCTCGCATAGATTTCGTCACGATTCTCTGCCGCGCCCAGCACCTTGTCGATCAGCGGCGTGTGAATGGCACCCGGGTGGATCGAGTTGCAGCGTATGCCGTTTTTCTGCTTGGCGCAGTGCAGCGCGACCGATTTGGTGAGCAGCGTGACGCCCCCCTTGGCGGCATTGTAGGCGCATAGTTCGGCCTGCGCGCGAACTCCGCTCATCGAACTCATGTTGATGATAGCTCCGCCGTGCCGCTTCATCACGGGAATGGCGTGCTTGCAGCCGAGGAACCCGCCGACCAGATCGACGTCGAGCGTCTGACGAAACTGTTCGAGCGACACCTGCTCGACATCGCCGAGGATTGCGACACCGGCATTGTTGACCAGGATGTCGAGCCGGTCGAGCGTCGCCAAACCGCGCGTCCAATCGTCCTGCTTGGTGACGTCGAGACGAAGGAAGCGGGCCGCTGTTCCGATTTCATCTGCCAACGCCTCGCCAGCCTGCTCGTCGATGTCGGCAATGACGACCGATGCGCCTTCGGCGACATAGGCGCGGCAGATCGCTTCTCCCAGCCCGCAGGCCCCGCCGGTCACCAGTGCGACCTTGTCCCTCAATCGCATTGCCGGCTCCCCCGCTACTGTGCTCGGGCGGCGGCGCGCATCGCGGCGCGGTGGCGCTCGGTCGCCGCGTGATCGATCTCGAGCCGTTCGGGATGTATCTTCGGTTCGCCCGTGATCACCACGCCATAATCGCGCAGCGCCCCCTCGATGCTGACATATTCGTCGCGCACGTCGCGCTTGACGCGCTCGGGATCGCGCTCGAGCGGGTCGCCCCAACCGCCGCCGCCGGCAGTC